>NZ_CAHJXD010000166.1 GCF_903644055.1 Sphingomonas bacterium
CTCGTAGCGAATCCGGCTGCTGCCCTGCACGCGCAGCCCGTCGATACCGATGGCGCGCCCGATCGATCATGCGGGCGGCCCCGGCGGACTCGTCTGCGCCCGCGCGGCGCCCGCCGGAAGCGCCAGCGCCAGCACGGCGGCGAAAAGCGACGCGCCGAGGCGTCCAGCGATCCGCCGCCCTCGCGGCCGGGCGCGATGGCCGTTGGCATGTCGTGCGGAATCGGTAACGCTCATCGGCCCACTATCCTCGGGCGTCGGGCCAGGTCGAGAGAGGCGATCGAAATCACATGTGCATCGAGGACCTCAGGAACGCATCGGCCTTGGTGAGCATGTCGATCCTTGCCGCCGTATCGTCGATCTGGTGATCGAGTCCGGGATAGCGGATCAGTTCGCTCTGCTTGCCCGCGCGCTTGAGCGCCCCGTTCATCGCTTCCGATTCGGCGACCGCGACATTCATGTCGGTCTCGCCATGGAACATGAGCACCGGCGCCTGGAACTGCGCGGCATGGAGAGCGGGCGATCCCTCGGTGAGATGCGCGCCGTCGCCGATATAGGCGCGCACGATCGCCGCGTTGGTGAAGCCCTCGACCTCGGTTTTCAGCGCGCGGAGATCGGTGACCGGGGCGATCGCCACCACCGCCTTGAACAGCCCGGGATCGATCACGTTCGATTGCAGCGCCGCATATCCGCCGTAGGACCAGCCCAGGATCGCGAGCTTGGAAGGATCGGCGATGCCCTGCCGGACCAGCCACTCGCCCGCGGCGGTCACGTCGCGGATCGCGATCTTCCAGGATCGGAAGCCATTGTCCCTGAACCATGCATCGCCGAAGCCGCTCGAACCGCGGAACTCCGGCTGGATGACGGCATAGCCGCGCGCCGCGAAGAATTGGGCGAGCCAGTCGAACCCCCATTCGTCGCGCGCCGCCGGGCCGCCATGCGGCATCACGATCGCGGGCAGGCCGCGTCCGCTGCTTCCGGGCGGCAGCGTGAGATAGGCGGGGATATTGGCGCCGTCGCCCGCCGGATAGGTGATCGACTTGACCGTCGCGGTTGCGACCCCTTCCAGCTCGGGCCTGACCGGCGCCAGCTCGGTCAGGTGATGCGTCGCCTTGTCGAAGATGAACAGATGGCCGCCGTCGCTGTCGCTGGAGGCGCGCAGCAGCAGGACCGCCTCGTCCGCGCTCGCGCTCTCGAAGGTCACGATCGGCAGGTTCGGCAGCACCTTCGACAGGCTTTCGGCGAGCTTGCTGTACGCCGGATCGAAATAGCGCGTCACGCGCCGGTCGGTCACATAGCTGACGCCGATCACGCGCCCCCGCCGGCCGATCGTCACCACGTCGTCCACATCGACGGTAGGATCGGCATAAGCGAGCTCGGTCGACAAGGTCTCGTCCAGCGTCACGCGATACAGCGCCTCGCGTCCGTTGAGCCGCTTGAGCGCATAGGCCAGGTTGGCGGTGCCATCGACGGCGACGGGGCGCAGCGCATCGCTTTTCCCGTCATAGTTCACGCGGCTGAACGGCCGCCAATGCTGATCGCCGGTCAGGCGGTAGCGATAATCGTACCAGCCGTTGAGAAGGCCGGCATTGTCCATTCCCTTCAGCGACATCATGCGGATGTGGCCCTGCCCGTCGGCGAGGAAGCTCCCGGCATTGGGATAGGCCCGTTCCACCGCGATCGCGCGCAACGTCCGCGTGTTGACCCGATCGACCCCATAGCCATCGGCGGTCGAGGCTGTGAGCCGACCGGTATTGGCCGCCGGAACATGATCGCGCATCATCAGCACCTCCGGCGAAGTTCCGTCGAGCCAATCGACGATGTCGCCGCTGAACTGACTCGTCCGCAGCGCGTCGCCGGCCGATTTCGAGCTCAGATCCTTCATGTTCTTGCCGTCGGAATCGATCGCGATCATGCGCGAGAAGCCGAGCCGCCGGCCCTGGCTGATCGCGATTTCCTGAAAGCCGCAGACGATCCTGTCGTTGGAGGCCCAGCCGCAATGGGTCAGCCGCATATTATTGTCGGAATAGGTGATGGCATTGGGCTTCGGATTCGCAAGGTCGATCACCTCGGCGACGCGGGCCCGCGTGTTGCCGGACACGATCATCACGATCTTCTTTCCATCCGGCGAAAGCGATGCCGAATAGACATCGGGTCTCGCGCCGAACAAGCGCGCCGCCTTGTCGACGGGCATCGGCTCGGCGCGGCCCGATGCACCGATCAGGCAGATCGCGGCCGTCGCCGTCGCCATATGCCACCGTATCGCCATGGATTCCCTCTCCTCTTTCAGGACGATGCCACCGGAAGCCGAGATCGGGCAAGGGCCACGGCACCATGATCTGCTCGACCCGCCCGCTTGTCCCGAGCGCCGGCGTTGGATGGAGATAGCTTGGTGCGTCCGTCGTTCCCCGGTTCCGGACGAGCCTGCGCCGCATAAGTTGACTTGGGGTCTCCCCTTGCTAAAGGGGCCGCGCCTGACGGGAACGCCCGCCGGTGCGGCCGTGTTTCCCGCAGATTAGGAGAGGCGCGGCCATGCCAGTGGACGGGACCGGACAGGATCCGATCGGTGAGGATGCTCGGTTGACCGAGCTCGGCGCGCGGCTGAAAGCGGCGAAGCAGACCGAGAAGATCAGGACCGGCACGCTGCGGCAAGGGCCCGACAAGGGCTACAGGCAGGGCAGTCGCGTGCTGGCGGAGCTGATCGCGGGTCCGGTCGGGGGCGGGCTGATCGGTTGGCTATTCGATAGCTGGTTCGGCACGTCGCCATGGCTCCTGTTGGTCTTCGTGTTCCTCGGGTTCGCGGCGGCCATCTGGAACATCGTCAAGATTTCGGGCCAGCGCGCGGAGTGATCCGGGCGCTGCCGCAACAAGCACAGGGAAGAATAAGTGGCGGCTGACGGGCCTGGTATCGATCCGATGCACCAATTCCTGGTGGAGCCGGTGATGGGCCACCGGTTGGCGTTCGGCGGCTATGACCTGAGCTTCACCAATTCGGCCCTGTTCATGGTCATCGTGTTCGCGGCGCTTTGGCTGTTCATGCTCGGCGGGATGAAGCGCGCGCTGGTGCCCGGCCGCTGGCAGATCGCGGTCGAGGGCGTCACCAATTTCGTCTCCAGCATGGTGCAGGCGAACATCGGCGCCGAGGGCCGCAGGTTCACGCCCTACGTCTTCTCGCTGTTCATGTTCATCCTGTTCGCCAATCTGATCGGGCTGATCCCGCTCGGCGTCGTGCCGGGCTGGCATCCGTTCACCGTGACCAGCCACATCACCGTCACCGCGGTGCTGGCGTTCGTCAGCTTCGCGATCGTGCTGATCGTCGGCTTCGCGCGCCACGGCTTCCACTTCTTTTCGCTGTTCGTGCCCCTCGGCACGCCCAAGGTGATGATCCCGCTGATCTTCGTGATCGAGCTGGCGAGCTTCCTGGTGCGTCCGTTCAGCCTCGGGCTGCGCCTGTTCGTCGCGATGACCGCGGGGCATATCCTGCTCGATGTGTTCGCCAGCTTCGTCGTCCAGGGGCTCAACAGCGGGCCGGGGATCGGCTGGCTGGTCAGCCTGCTGTCGTTCGTGATGATCGTCGGGGTTTCGGCGCTGGAGCTTCTGGTTTCGGCGATCCAGGCCTATGTGTTCGCCTTGCTCACCTCGCTGTATCTCAACGACGCAGTAAATCTCCACTGATATCAAATCGTTAGAAGGGAAGTCTCATTATGGATCTCGCATCTGCAAAGGTGATCGGCGCCGGCCTCGCGGCGATCGGCGTCGGCATGGCCGCGCTCGGCGTGGGCAACGTCTTCGGCTCGTTCCTCGAAGGCGCGCTGCGCAATCCGGGTGCCGCCGATGGCCAGCAGGGCCGTCTGTTCATCGGCTTCGCCGCCGCCGAGCTGCTGGGCCTGATCGCCTTCGTCATCGCGATCCTGATCCTGTTCGTCGTCAAGTAGGTCCGTCATGCGGGGGCAGGATCTTCTTGCCTTCACATGCGCGACCTTCGTGAGTTTCTGAACGCAATGCCGGGACGCCGATGCCTCAAATAGATCAGATCGCCGCCATCTACGCGAGCCAGCTCTTCTGGCTCGTGCTGGTGTTCGCGCTCATCTACTTCGGCATCGGCCGTGCGATGCTGCCCAAGATCCAGCGCACGGTCGACGATCGCGCCGCGAAGATCGACGGCGATCTCGCCGCCGCCGAAGCCGCGCGCGCCGCGGCCGACAGCGCCGAGGGCGCCTATCTCGCCAAGCTCGACGAGAGCCGCGCCGCCGCGCAGGCGGAAACCGCCGCCGCCAAGGCGCGCGCGACCGCCGACGCCGAGAAGCGCGTCAAGGCCGCCGATGCCGAGATCGCGCTCCGCA
>NZ_CAHJXD010000167.1 GCF_903644055.1 Sphingomonas bacterium
GCCACCCCCGCACCCGCGCCCGCCAGTGCTGCGCGCGGCCAGCGCGAGCGCCAGGCCAAGCTCGCGCTGGGCGACACATGGGTGCTGCCGACGCTCGATCTGCTCGGGCCGCTGCCCACCGGGGGCGGGCCGCAGATCGACAAGGCCTCGCTGGAGCGCAACGCGCGGCTGCTCGAAACCGTGCTCGAGGATTTCCATGTGCGCGGGCACATCACCGAGGTTCGCCCCGGCCCGGTGGTGACGATGTACGAGCTCGAACCCGCCGCCGGGATCAAGGCGAGCCGGGTGACCGCGCTCTCCGACGATATCGCGCGCAACATGTCGGCGCTGTCGGCGCGGATCGCGACGGTGCCGGGGCGGACGGTGATCGGCATCGAGCTGCCCAACCAGAAGCGCGAATCGGTGGTGCTGTCCCAATTGGTGGCGAGCCACAGCTTCGAGGAGCAGGCGCCGGGCTCGCTGCCGCTGATCCTCGGCAAGAATATCGCCGGCGATCCGGTGATCGCCGATCTTTCGCCGATGCCGCACCTGCTCGTCGCGGGCACGACGGGATCGGGCAAGTCGGTCGGGCTCAATGCGATGATCCTGTCTTTGCTCTACCGGCTGACCCCCGACGAATGCCGGATGATCATGATCGATCCCAAGATGCTGGAGCTCAGCATCTACGACGATATCCCGCATCTGCTGGCGCCGGTGGTGACCGATCCGCCCAAGGCGATCCGCGCGCTCAAATGGGCGGTCGAGCAGATGGAGGATCGTTATCGGATGATGGCCTCGATCGGGGTGCGCAGCCTCGCCTCGTTCAACGAGAAGGTGCGCGCCGCCAAGAGCAAGGGCCAGCTGCTCGGGCGCAAAGTCCAGACCGGCTATGACGCCGACACCGGCCAGCCGATCTACGAGGAGGAGAAGCTCGAATTCGAGCCGCTACCCAAGATCGTGGTGATCGTCGACGAACTCGCCGACCTGATGATGACCGCGGGCAAGGAAGTCGAATTCCTCATCCAGCGGCTCGCGCAGAAGGCGCGCGCGGCGGGCATCCACCTGATCATGGCGACGCAGCGCCCCTCGGTCGACGTCATCACCGGCGTCATCAAGGCCAATCTGCCGACGCGGATCAGCTTCCAGGTGACTAGCAAGATCGATTCGCGCACCATCCTCGGCGAACAGGGCGCCGAGCAGCTGCTCGGCAAGGGCGACATGCTCTACATGCCCGGCGGCAAGCAGATCGTCCGCGTCCACGGGCCGTTCGTCAGCGACGAGGAGGTGCGCGCGGTCGCCGATCATTGGAAGATGCAGAAGACGCCCGATTATATCGCGGCGGTGACCGAGGAGCCCGAGGACGGCAGCTATGCGATGGAAGGCGCGCCGCCCTCCGACGATTCCCCCGAGGCGACGCTCTACCGCAAGGCGGTGCAGGTCGTCGCCGAATCGCAGAAGGCCTCGACCAGCTACGTCCAGCGCCAGCTCCGCATCGGCTATAATTCGGCGGCACGGCTGATCGACCGGATGGAGAAGGAGGGCGTGGTCGGCGCCCCCGACCATGTCGGCCGCCGCGAGGTGCTGATCGATCGCAACGGCCAGCCGATCTGATCGGCTAAGCGGCGGCCTGACCGCCCGGCGGGTTTTCGGGCGTCCGTCTGTCCGTGGCATTTCATCGTGCATGTCGCTGCTCGGGAGCGGAGCCGCCCTTCGCGCGGCGCAGGGATTCGACGTTTAGAGCAGGATGATTTTAGATTGACCCACTCCTCCGCTCATCCTGAGTAGGGATCGAGCCTGTCGAGAGCCCGTATCGAAGGACAAGCCCCTGGGCGCTACTTCGATACGAGCCCTCGATACGCTCCTACGGAGCTACTCGGTCTCACCTCAGCATGAGCGGGTAAGGCTGAAGTCATCCGAGTCTAATGCAGCCGACGTGCAGAGCCGAGATGATCCCCCCTGGAAGGGGAGGTGGCTGGCGAAGCCAGACGGAGGGCATCCCGCGATCGAGCCCCTCCTTTATCGCTGCGCGACGCCACCTCCCTTCCAGGGGAGGAGCAAGGTCAGTCTCACACTTGCTCAAGTTCGGCCTTGATGATCGACATTCGGCTTTGGGAACAGATCCCCCACGGTTCGTGCGTCATGCCCGACCTGTTCCGGCATCCCTGTCCGACGTAGCTGGTTAGCTAGGGTGCGGCGACCCCAACAAATCTGGGGTGACGCGTAAATATCGAGCGGATACACCGAACCAATCCGGGCGACAGCTCAGCCGGGGCAATTGCCCGTCATATTGATGAATGCCGATTGCCCTAAAGCCTGTCTGTTAATGTTGCATCCACTTCATCCGGCCTTGAGCCTAGGTCCCGCTTCTTCTTCAGCGTTGGCAGGCAGCGGGACCCCTCTGAGTTCACAACGCAGTGCAACACCTGAGACGGGTGCATGTCGACCTATCGCCAGCTATCGCTCGAGGAACGGTGTTCGATTGCCCGGCAGGTCAGTGGAAAAAGCCATCCCGACAGAAAATGATCTCGTGGCGATAGTGAAAACCCTATACCGTATTGGAGCATCGGGAAACCGCTACCTTGTCAAAGGGCATTAATCGGAAGAAAGAAATACGCTTCGGATAGGTTTCAGAGATACAATGAAGCTGTGATGATCGCGAATTTATTGTGCACGAATCACTAAGGAAAACCCTCCAGCTCTCTTTTAGAGATGCATAACCCTCACTCTGCCGCCGGCAGGTAAATCTCCCCGCCCTTCTGCTTGAACACCTCGCTCATGCCGGCCATCCCGGCCTCGGCCTGATCGGGGGTCAGCGCCGATGGTGAGCCCCCTCCACCATTCGGCGCGGCCGAATGGTCCCCCTCCCCGTGCCGGGGAGGACGTTGGGCGGCGAGGAACTGGTCGGCTTCGGCGTTCTGTTTGGCGGCGAATTCGCGCACTTCCGCCGTGATCTTCATCGAGCAGAATTTGGGGCCGCACATCGAGCAGAAGTGCGCGGTCTTGGCGCCCTCGGCCGGCAGCGTCTGGTCGTGATATTCCTCCGCCGTGTCGGGATCGAGCGAGAGGTTGAACTGGTCGCGCCAGCGGAATTCGTAGCGCGCGCGGCTGACCGCGTCGTCGCGCAGTTTGGCGGCGGGGTGGCCCTTGGCGAGATCGGCGGCGTGGGCGGCGAGCTTGTAGGTGACGACGCCGACCTTGACGTCGTCGCGGTCGGGCAGGCCGAGATGCTCCTT
>NZ_CAHJXD010000168.1 GCF_903644055.1 Sphingomonas bacterium
GCGCGCCGCGCGACCACGCCGGCGAACAGCCCGCACCACGGCGTGGCGTCGGCACGATAGTCCGCGGCGCCGATCTCGCGCGCCCAGCCGAGGATCACGGGATTGTCGGCGCCGCCGGGCGCCTCGGCGGTGCCGTAGAGCTTGAGCGCCTCGGCGATCATCCGGGGCGGCGACGCGATCAGGCCGAGCCAGCGGTAGCGCGCGGGCAGGGCAGCGGGGGTGTTGGGAGAATTGTTGGACATGACGGCGCTCCTTGCATCGAAGAGCGACTCGCGGTTGCGATGTTAACCGATATGGTACGCTGTAGGACAGCGAAAACTGACATAGCGGCAATATTGATGGATTTGCCGGTGTTTTCTCCTCGGCACGGGAAGGATCGCGTTACCCCCGGCTCGACATCCCCGTCCGCCGCGCTAGCATCGCGCCCCATGAAGAAGCTTCTCCTCGCGCTCCTAGCGCTCGCCACCCCTGCCTTCGCCCGCCCCTTCACCCCGCAGGACATGGTGATGCTCGCCCGCGTCGACGCGCCGGTCGTCTCGCCCGACGGCCGCTGGCTGGTCTGGTCGCAGCGCGAGACCGATCTCGCCGCCAACAGGGGGCGCCATGATCTCTGGCGGCTCGATCTCAAGGCGAAAGCGGGCGCGCCCGAGAAATTCGCGAGCCTCGCCCAGGCCGAGGAAAGCAGCCCCGCGTTCGGGCCGGACGGCATGCTCTATTTCCTCTCCGATCGCTCCGGCGGCAAATCGGCGGTGTGGCGGGTTAGCATGGCGGGCGGCGCGGCCGCGCAGGTGACGGGGGCCTACGACCTCGGCGGCTTCAGCATCGCGCCGACCGGGGACAAGCTCGTCGTCTGGGCCGATCGCCCGGTAGGTGCTGCCTCGCTCGATGCCGCGCTGCCCGACAAGCCCGCCGGCGCGGGCAGCGGGCGGAGCTTCGACCGGCTCTTCATCCGCCATTGGGATGCGTGGAGCGATCACCAGCGCCAGCAGCTCTTCGTCATCCCGATGGCGGCCGGCAAGGCGAGCGGCCCCGGCCACGCGATCGAGGGCGCGCTGATCGGCGATACCCCCTCCCGCCCCTATGGCGGCGCCGAGGAAATTTCCTGGAGCCGCGACGGACGCACCGTCTATTTCGCGCTGCGCGAGGCGGGGCGGATCGAATCGCTTTCCACCAACCTCGATATCTTCGCGGCGCCCGCCGACGGCGCCTCGCCGCCGCAGAACCTCACCGCCGCTAACCAGGCGACCGACACGCTCCCCACCGTCTCGCCCGACGGCCGCTGGCTGGCCTATGCGGCGATGCGGCGGCCGGGCTACGAATCCGATCGGCAAATGCTGTGGCTGCGCGAGATCGCCACCGGCAAGACGCGCGCGCTGACCGGGGACTGGGATCGCTCGGTCGCCTCGATCGTCTGGGCGCCGAATTCGGCGGCGCTCTACGTCACCGCCAACGATACGCTCGACAATCCGATCTTCCGCGTCGATCTCGCCGGCGGCAAGGTCCATCGGCTGACCGGGGCGGGCCATGCGGGCGGGGTGATCGCGCTGCCCGGCGGCGGCCTCGCTTATACGCTCGACAGCCTCACCGCCCCCGCCGATCTCTGGCGCTGGGACGCCGACGGCCGCGCCACGCAGCTCACCCACGCCAATGCCGCGCGGCTGGCGGGGGTCGATTGGCCGGCGGTGACGCGCTTCACCTTCAAGGGCGCGGACGGCGACAGCGTCTGGGGCTTCGCGATGCGCCCGGCGAGCCTCGCCGCCGGCGCCAAGGCCCCGATCGCCTTCCTCGTCCACGGCGGCCCGCAGGGATCGTTCGGCGATAGTTGGTCCTATCGCTGGAACCCGTCGGCCTGGGCGGGGCACGGCTATGCGGTGGTCTCGGTCGATTTCCACGGCAGCACCGGCTACGGCCAGGCCTTCACCGACGCGATCAACCGTGAATGGGGCGGCCGCCCGCTCACCGATCTCAAGGCCGGGCTCAAGGCCGCGACCGACAGGTTCGCCTATCTCGACGCCGACCGCGCCTGCGCGGCGGGCGGCAGCTACGGCGGCTATATGATGAATTGGATCGAGGGCGCCTGGCCCGATCGCTTCAAGTGCATCGTCCAGCACGACGGCGTCTTCGACGCGCGCGCGATGGCCTACGAGACCGAGGAGCTATGGTTCGACGAATGGGAGCATGGCGGCCATGCCTATCACGACGCGCCCGCCGAATATGAACGCTGGAACCCGGTCAACAAGGTCGCCGAATGGAAGACCCCGCAACTGGTGATCACCAGCGAACGCGATTTCCGCATCCCCTACACGCAAGGCATCGCCGCCTTCACCGCGCTCCAGCGGCGCGACGTCCCCTCGAAGCTGCTGATCTTCCCCGACGAGAACCATTGGGTGCTCAAGCCGAAGAACAGCCTGCAATGGTATGGGGAGGTGTTCGGCTGGATGGACAAATGGACGGGGAATGCGGGCTGAGCACGCCTATCTGTAGCTTGGTTTTCCGCCTTACTGGAATGAGGCGATGGTGGGATCACCCCGTGTTGCGCAGCGCGGCGAGCGCGGCGAAGGCGTTG
>NZ_CAHJXD010000169.1 GCF_903644055.1 Sphingomonas bacterium
CGTGCTGCCCGATGCCAACAAGCCCTCGCCGCCGCCCCCGGCGCGCAAGCGCAAGCCGCCGATGTTCTGGTGGCTGGTCAAGCTGCCGCTGATCGCGCCGTTGCAGGAGATGGGCCGCACGCCCGAAGGCGTGCCCGCGCAGAAGGAAAAGCATGAGCAGATCGAGACCGTTCACGGGATCGGCGGCTATATCCTGCTGTTATTGCTGTTCTTCCACATCGCCGGCGCGCTGAAGCACCAGTTCATCGACCGCCATCGCGAATTGGCGCGGATGGGCATCGGCGAGCCGGAGCGGGTGCGCTAGGGATTGTCCTGTTCGAGCTGAGACGTCACCCCGGCCTTGAGCCGGGGTCCCGCTTCTTCTTCGGCGTAGGGCAGGTAGCGGGACCCCGGATCAAGTCCGGGGTGACGGGAGTTCAGCCGTGGACCTTTCAAGCTGAAGCGTCACACCGGCCTTGAGCCGGGGTCCCGCTTCTTCCTCGGCGTGGCCAGGTAGCGGGACCCCGGATCAAGTCCGGGGTGACGGGAGTTCAGCCGTGTACCCTTCAAGATGAACGTCACACCGGCCTTGAGCCGGGGTCCCGCTTCTTCCTCGGCGTCGGCCAAGCAGCGGGACCCCGGATCAAGTCCGGGGTGACGGGAGTTCAAGGTCGAGACGGGAGTTCAAGGTCAATACGCGCCGCAGCGCTGCCTTCAGGCGACCTCGGCGATGATCGAGCAGGTTACGGCGGTGCGTCGCTTGAGCGATTGGCCGAGGGTGATCGCCTGGGTGGTGTGGCTCGCCATCTCGACGATGGTGAAGCCGCCGTCGGTGAGCAGGCGCGCCGCCATCTCGGGGGTTTCCAGCAGGATGACGTGATCGGGCATCGGCGCGTTGAGCGGGACGTTGACGAACAGCTTGCCCTTCCTGGGGATCGCGCCGCGAATCCGCAGCAGCGCGGCGACGGGATCGTCGAGATGCTCGAGGATGTGGCTGAGGATGACGAGATCGAACGTCTCGCCCCCCGCATCGATCGCGTGCATGTCCTGGATCGCCAGATGCGCTTTGTCGCCCGCGCCGAGCACGTCCAGCGCGGCCCTGGTCTGCGCCAGCGAAACCTCGCTGAGATCCCAGCCGTGCGCGCGGCTCAGGCGGAAATCGGACAGCGCGAGATAGAGCAGCAGGCCGTGCCCCGGCCCGACCTCCAGCACGCTGCCGCCCGCAGGCACATGCCCCTCCAGCCGCTGGCGGAAGAAGTGCAGCGACGAGGCGTGCATGAACCACAGGACATGGCTGAACAGCAGGCCGTGCATGTAGCGGCCCATGAATTCGGCGTCGCTGTAGACATGCGCATTGGTCTGCTCGAACGACGAATAGCGGTAATGGCCCGATCGCGCGAATTCGAGCTCCTCTTCCTGGATGCGCGCGCAGAGCCAGCGATAATCCGACGCCACTTGCGCCGCGTGCCCGGCGGTCAGCGCCAGGATCGCCCTGGCGACATGCTCGCTCGTCGCCATCATGCCGGGGCTGCGCGGCGCGAAGCTCCTGAGCAGGAAGGAGGCATGTTCAGGCCATTCGGCGAGGATCAGCGCGATCAGCCGATCGAGATCCGGCCACGGCGCGGTCAACGCCGCCAGTGCCGCGCGATCGTCAGCAAGGTTCGATTTCATTCGGTTGCCCCCCGGCGCGGTTCCGGCGACCTGCCGCCTCATCCCTATATCGCGTGCCTCTCGCCGCGCAATCTATCCGGCGAGCGCGCGGCCCATGCGGCGGATCGCATCGACCTTGGCATGGAGCGGCGCCCAATCGTCGCGCCGGTCGATCGCCGACCAGATCGCCTCGACCTCCTCGATGGGCATCGAGCAGGGCTCGGCGTCGCGCCAGAAATCGTGATCGAGAGTCGCGGACGGGGCGTAGGGCGCGAGAAGATCGGGCAGCGTCGTGAAATCGCTCGCGTAGCTCTGGTCGGCGGGGGAGGGCGCGCGGCGCCGGCCGGTGCGCCAATCGAAGAAGAAGCGATCGATGGTGACGCCGCCGCGCCCGAGCCCCTGCTCGATCGCCTGCACCAGCGCGAGATCGCGGGTTTCGTCGAGCGGCGCCACGCCCAGCCGCGCCAGCATCGCGCGGGCATGCGCCTGCTCATAGGCGGCGGGAAAGCCGTCGAGGATCGGCGCCAGCGCCTCGATTTCCGCGACCTTGGCGAGCGCGATCGCCAGTTGGACGACGTCCCAGTGGATCGCCTGCGCCTGCCGCCCGAAGGCGTAGAGCCCCTGATGATCGAAATAGGCCGCGGTGAACCCCGGCTCCCAGAACGGAGTGAAGCGCCAGGGGCCGTAATCGAAGCTTTCGGCGGTGGTGCTGATATTGTCGCTGTTGAGCACGCCATGGACGAAGCCGGCGGCCATGTAGGAGGCCGCGAGGCGGGCGGTGCCGCGAACGACATGATCGAGCAGCCGCAGCGCGGGTTCGTCGCCGGGCGCCTCGCCGTAGAGGCGGCGGAGCACATAAGCGGCGAGCGGGACGATATGTTCGGCCTGGCCGAGCGCCGCGAGCCGCTGGAAGCTGCCGATGCGGATATGGCCCCGGCTGAGGCGGACCATCACCGCCGAGCGGGTGGGGGAGGGCTCGTCGCCGCGATGGAGCCGCTCGCCGGTCTCGATCAGCGAGAAGGTCCGCGAGGTCTCGACGCCCAGCGCCTCGAGCATCTCGGTCGCCAATATCTCGCGCACGCCGCCCTTGAGCGTCAGGCGGCCGTCGCCGGAGCGGCTGTAGGGCGTCGTGCCCGAACCCTTGGTGCCGAGATCGAGCAGGCGGCCCGCGCTATCCTCGACCTGCGCGAACAGGAAGCCGCGCCCGTCGCCGATGTCGGGATTGTAGATGCGGAACTGGTGGCCGTGATAGCGGAGCGCCAGCGGCGCCGGCAGGCTGCCGGGCAGGGCCACGAAACGCCCGAAATGATCGATCCACCGCGCATCGTCGATCCCGTCGATCCCGACGCTCGCGGCGGCGCGATCGTTGCGGAAGCGCAGGCGATGCTCGGGGAATTCCGCCGCCGCCACGGGATCGGCGAGAAAGCCCGCAACCTCCTCGATCGCGCGGGACGGCTTGTAACCGGGAGAGGCGATGGGTTGCGGAGCGGAGGCCATCGGCCCGATATGGGGGGCATGTGGCGGGAGGTGCAACCATGACCGGAAACGAGGCGCGGTGGCGCGACGGATATTGGACGAGCGCCGATGGGCTGACGCTCCATTATCGCGATTATCCGGGCGATCCCGCCGCGACGCCGGTGATCTGCATCCCCGGCCTCACCCGCAACGCGCGCGATTTCGCGGCGGTCGCGGATCGGCTGGCGGGCGGGCGGCGCGTGATCGTCGTCGAGCTGCGCGGGCGGGGGATGAGCGACTGGTCGCCCGATTTCGCGACCTACCACGCCGCCGGCTACGTGGGGGACGTGCGCGCCCTGCTCGCCGCGCTCGATCTGCCGCGCTTCGTGATTTTCGGAACCTCGCTCGGCGGCATCATCGCGATGGTGCTGGGAGCGAGCGGGCAGTCGGGACTGGCGGGCGTGCTGCTCAACGACATCGGCCCGGTGATCGAGGAAGCGGGGCTCGAGCGCATCCGGGGCTATATCGGGCCGGCGCGCTGGCCGAGCTGGGAGGCTGCGGCGCGGGCGATGGCCGAAACGCATGGGCATGCCTTTCCCGATTTCGAGGCGGCCGACTGGCGGGCGATGGCGGAGCGGCTGGCGATCGAGAAGGACGGCGCGATCGTCGGCGACTATGATCCGGCGATCGCGATCCTCGTCGCGATGCCGACGCCGGCGCCCGCCGAGCCCTGGCGGCTGATCGAGGGCTTCGAGGCGATGCCGACATTGCTCGTCCATGGCGCGCTGTCCGATATCCTCAGCGCCGGGACCGCGGCCGCGATGGCGCGCCGCCTGCCGCGGATGGAAACCGTGACGCTGCCGCGCGTCGGCCACCCGCCGCTGCTGACCGAACCGGGGGTGGAAGCGGCGATCGATCGCCTGCTCGCGGCGGTAGACTCCAGGGGCTGAAAGGCGGGTACGGACGTTTTCCCGCGCAATATCGGTTAATCTCGCTTATACCGCGCGGCGAAACTCTGGAGACCATTTTTGTTCAAGGGATTGCGTCCGATACGCTACGGCGGCCACGAGGTCTGGCCGCTGATCGAAGGCGGCAAGGGAGTCGCGGTCTCGAACCATATGAGCGCGGGCGCCTGGGCGGCGGCAGGCGGCATCGGCACCGTCTCGGCGGTCAATGCCGACAGCTACGATCCCGAAGGCAGGATCATCCCGCAAACCTATCGCGCGCTGACGCGGCGCGAGCGGCACGAAGAGCTCGTCCAATATGCGATCGACGGTGCTGTCACGCAGGTGAGGCGCGCGTTCGAGATCGCGGGCGGCAAGGGCGCGATCAACATCAACGTGCTTTGGGAAATGGGCGGCGCGCAGCGCGTGCTCCACGGCGTGCTGGAGCGGACCAGGGGGCTGGTCGCGGGCGTGACCTGCGGGGCCGGCATGCCCTACAAGCTCTCCGAGATCGCGGCTTCCTACGGCGTCAGCTATCTGCCGATCGTCAGCTCGGGCCGCGCGTTCAATGCGCTCTGGAAGCGCGCTTATTCAAAGGCGGCGGAGTGGCTGGCGGGCGTGGTCTACGAGGATCCGTGGCTCGCGGGCGGGCATAACGGTCTTTCGAACGCCGAGGACCCCAAGGTGCCGCAGGACCCCTATCCCCGCGTCAAGGCGCTGCGCGAGACGATGCGCGCGGGCGGCGTTTCCGAAGACGTGCCGATCATCATGGCGGGGGGCGTCTGGTATCTGCGCGACTGGAACGACTGGATCGACAATCCCGAGCTCGGCGCGATCGCCTTCCAGTTCGGGACGCGGCCGCTGCTGACGCGCGAGAGCCCGATCAGCCAGGAGTGGAAGGATCGGCTGACGACGCTCGACGAGGGCAACATATTGCTCCATCGCTTCTCGCCGACGGGTTTCTATTCCTCCGCGGTTCGCAACGACTTCTTGCGTAATCTTGAGTCACGGTCCGAACGGCAGATCGCCTTCTCGATGGAAGCGGCGGGGGATCATCAGTTCCAGCTCGACGTCGGCGTCAAGGGCAAGAGCTTCTGGGTGACGCTGGGCGATCTCCAACGCGCGCGCGCATGGTTCGGAATGGGCTACAGCTCGGCGCTCAAGACGCCGGACAATACATTGGTGTTCGTCACCCCCGAGGAGATGAAGATCATCCGCAAGGACCAGTCGGATTGCATGGGCTGCCTCAGCCAGTGCAGCTTTTCCTCCTGGGCGGATACCGAAGGCAATTCCACCGGCCGTCTCGCCGATCCGCGCAGCTTCTGCATCCAAAAGACGTTGCAGGATATCGCGCACGGCGGGCCGATCGACCGGAATCTGATGTTCGCGGGCCACGCCGCCTACAAGTTCAAGCAGGATCCTTTCTACTCGAACGGCTTCGTGCCCACGGTGCGGCAGCTTGTCGATCGCATCCTCACGGGCGATTGAGGGCTAGTCTCGAAACCGTTCGACGGGATTGCGACCGAGCATGAGCGGTCATGCGGCCAAGGCGATTGCTTGGCCGACGCTGAAGAAGAAGCGGGACCCCGGCTCAAGGCCGGGGTGACGTTTCGGCTTGAACAGGACAGATTCTAGCGGGACGCCTTCTTCACGCCCAGCCTTCCAGCACCTGATCGGGGCAGGGGTGTCCGTCCGCCCAGGAGCGGATGTTGGCGATCACCCGGGCGCCCTGCGCCTCGCGCGCCTCGTGCGTCGCCGAGGCCATGTGCGGCAGCAGCAGCACGTCATCCCGGTGCAGCAGGCGGGCGTCGATCGCGGGTTCGCGATCGAACACGTCGAGACCCGCGCCGGCGATCACGCCGCCATCCAGCGCATCGGCCAAGGCGGCCTCGTCGACGATCTCGCCGCGCGCGATGTTGATCAGATGGCCGTGCGCGCCGAGCAGCGCCAGCGCGCCGGCATCGATCAGGCCGTCGGTTTCCGGGGTCAGCGGACAGTGGATCGAAAAGATGTCCGATGCCGCGAGCAGGGCAGCCAGCGACGGCTCGTAGGTGGCGCCGAGTTCCTGCTCGATCACGATCGGGAGCCGCCTGCGATTGTGATAGCGGATCGAAAGACCGAAGCCGCGCGCGCGCCGCGCCACCGCGCGTCCGATCCGGCCCATGCCGAGGATGCCGAGCGTCCGCCCCGAGATGCGGTGCCCGAGCATGCTGCACGGGCTCCATCCGCGCCATTCGCCCGATTGCGCGAGCCGCTCGCCTTCCACCAGCCGGCGCGGCACCGCGAGGATCAGCGCCATCGCCATATCGGCCGCATCGTCGGTCAGCACGCCGGGCGTGTTGGTGACGACGATGCCGCGCGCGCGCGCCGCCTTCAGCGCGATATGATCGACGCCGTTGCCGAAATTGGCGATCAGGCCCAGCCGCTCGCCCGCCGCGGCGATCGCATCGGCATCGATCCGATCGACGATCGTCGGCACCAGCACGTCGCAATCGCCGATCGCCGCGCGCAGATCGGCGGGAGACATCGGCGTATCGCCGGCGGGGAAGCCGGTGTCGAACAGTTCGGCCAGCCGCGCCTCGACGGGAGAGGGCAGGCGGCGCGTGACGACGACGCGCGGCTTTGCGGGGCGGGTCTGGCGGGCGGGGGCCATGCCCCGCTATGCGCCGGGCGCGACATTGGTCAAGCGCCCCGGCGATACGCCGCCGCAATCGTCTCGACGCGATGCGCCAGTGGCCATAGAAGGGCTTCCATGTCGGGTGTGGCATCAATCGCTTAGCATGTCGGATCAAGCCGCCGAGCTTTCCCTCGCCGCCATCGCGAGGGCGCGCAACGGCGCGCACCGCCGCTTCGGCATCATCGTGCTGGCCCTGATCGGGCTGGGTTTCCTCGCGGTGCTGACGGCTGGCGTGTACGGCGCGCTGCTGATCCGGCGGACGCAGGTCGATAGCCGCTGGGTCGAGCATACCTTCCTCGTCCAGCAGAAGGTGCAGGGGATCGCGCTCGACCTACAGACCATGCGGACGGCGCGCGTTCTCAATCGCATGCGATACCGTAATGCCGCCGGCACGATCGAGGCTCGAATCTATGATCGGGCCTATGCCGATTCGAGAATGAGGATAAGCGAGCTGGCGAAGCTTACCGCCGATAATCCGCGGCAGGGGCCAAGGCTTGCCCGGATACGCCTGCTGGTTGCCCGCTATACGCAGATGACCGCACCCGGCGCCTTTCCGGGCGATGCCGAGCCGCCGCCCCGGTTAACCAACAGCCTCGTCGCCAATATCCAATCGCTCACCGACGCCATGTTTCAGGAGGAGGCCCATCTCCTCGGTCTGCGCATCGCCAATCAGCGGCAAAGCATCGCGATCTTCTGGATCGTGCTGACGGTAGCCGGGGTTCTGGTCGTGCTCGTCGCGATCGGATCGGTAGCGGTCATCCATCGCTATACGATCGATCTCGCGCGCTCGCGCGCCGAACTCGAGCAGATGAACCATGGGCTCGAGGATGCCGTCCGGGAACGAACCGCCGATCTTCAGCGCGCCAACGACGAAATCCAGCGCTTCGCCTACATCGTCAGCCACGATCTGCGCTCGCCGCTGGTCAACGTGCTGGGCTTCACCTCCGAGCTTGCGGCGGCGCTCACGCCGCTCGACACGCTCGTCACACGGGTGGAGCAGCAGGCACCCGACCTTGTCGACGAGGACGCGCGGCGCGCCGTGCGCGAGGATCTTCCCGAAGCGATCGGCTTCATCCGATCCTCGACGCAGAAGATGGATCGCCTGATCAACGCGATCCTCCGCCTCTCGCGCGAGGGCATGCGCACGATCTCGCGCGAACGGATCGACATGGACGCGCTGGTGGATGGCGTGATCGGCGCGCTGCGCTATCGCATCGACGAGGAAGGAATCAGGGTCACAGTGGCGCCAAACCTGCCGGCGCTTTTCAGCGATCGGCTGGCGATCGAGCAGATCGTCTCCAACCTCGTCGAGAATGCGGTAAAATATCTCAAGCGCGGGCGGCCGGGCGAGATCGGTATCACGGGCAGGCGGGAAGGCTCCCGGCTGATATTCGAGGTTATCGACAATGGCCGGGGCATCGATCCCAAGGATCATTCGCGCATCTTCGATCTCTTCCGCCGATCGGGACCGCAGGATCAGCCGGGCGAGGGAATCGGCCTTGCCCACGTCCGTGCGCTGGTCCAACGGCTGGGCGGCACGATTGACGTGCGTTCGGTGCTCGATCAGGGGGCAAGCTTCATCCTGACATTTCCCGCCTTCGTCGAGGGTTAGAAGGACCGTTGCTATGATGGCGCAAATTCCGCTCAACATCATCATGATCGAGGACGATGAGGGGCATGCGCGCCTGATCGAGAAGAATATCCGCCGCGCGGGCATCTTCAATCCGATCCGCCATTTTACCGACGGCACCTCGGCGCTGACCTATCTGTTCGAGGATGCCGACGGCCCCGCGCTCAACGGCCCGGCGCTGGTGCTGCTCGATCTCAACCTGCCCGATATGAGCGGGACCGACATCCTCGCCAAGATCAAGGGCGATGGACCGCTCAAGCGGACGCCGGTGGTGGTGCTCACCACCACCGACGACAAGGTGGAAATCCAGCGTTGCTACGATCTCGGCTGCAACGTCTACATCACCAAGCCGGTCAATTACGAGAGCTTCGCCGATGCGATCCGGCAGCTCGGCCTGTTCCTCTCGGTGATCCAGGTTCCGGAAGCTAAACCCGATTGATGAGCGACCGGCCGTCCATCCTCTATATCGACGACGACGAAGGTCTCGGCATATTGACGCGCCGGGCGCTGGGGCGGCGCGGCTATGACGTCGATCTCGCGACCGGCGGCGCGCAGGGGATCGCGATGGCGAGGGCCGGCCGCTATCAGCTCGTCGCGATCGATCATTATATGCCGGGGCAGGACGGGCTTGAGACGCTGGCGCTGGTGAAGGCGATGTCCGATCCGCCGCCGGTGATCTACGTCACGGGATCGGAGGAGAGCCGCATCGCGGTCGCGGCGCTCAAGGCCGGGGCCAGCGACTATGTCGTCAAGGCGACGTCGGACGATTATTTCGATCTGCTCGCCAGCTCGATCGCGCAGACGCTCAACACGCGCCGGCTGGAAGAGGCCGCCGAACGCACGGCGGAGCAGTTGAGCGCGAGCAACCAGCAATTGCAGACGCTGCTGCGCGAGGTCAACCATCGCGTCGCCAACAGCCTCCAGCTCGTCACCGCCTTCGTCCAGTTGCAGGCGCGCAACCTGCCCGACAAGGCGGCGCGCGCCGCGCTCGAGGATACGCAGCGGCGGATCAGTGCGATCGCGCAGGTCCATCGGCGGCTCTACACGTCGAACGACGTCGAGACGGTGGCGATGGACGAATATCTCGCGGCGCTGGTCGAGGAGCTTGGCCAGACCTGGGCTTCGACCACGGCGAAGCGCGAGCTGAAACTGTTTGCCGAACCGATCCGGCTGAGCACCGATCGCGCGGTGGCGGTGGGCGTGATCGTCAACGAGCTGATCAGCAACGCGTGCAAATATGCCTATGCCACCGATTGCGACGGGGAGATACGGATCAACCTCCGCAGGGAAGACGACAAGAGCTTCGAGCTGCGCGTCGAGGATGACGGCTGCGGCATGCCGACCGACGGCTCGATCAAGGGCACGGGGCTCGGATCGAAGCTGATCCGCTCGATGGCGACGTCGCTGGGATCGGACCTTGCCTATGCGCAGGATGGCGTCGGCACGAAGGTGACGCTTACCGCTTCCTGCTGATATGGCGCGGGCGCCTAGAGGCTGTCCCGTTCAAGCTGAACGTCACCCCGGCTCAAGGCCGGGGTGACGACAGTTCGACGTCAACAGGACAGACTCTAGGCGCGGCGGCGAAAGGCCCGGTTCGAAAGATGGCTCCCCGGGCCGGATTCGAACCAGCGACCGATCGGTTAACAGCCGATTGCTCTACCGCTGAGCTACCGAGGAACGTGCGGAGGCGCGCCTATAGCAGCGTGGTTTTGGGCGTGGCAACCCTTGGGGGCCGCCGCGATCAGATGGTGAATTGCTCGCGCGCGATGCGATCGTCCAGCGCATGTTCGGGATCGAACAGCAAGGTCAGCGGGCTGGCGCGATCGACCGAGATTTCGACGCTCGCGACGTCGCGGACCTCGCGCTGATCGGCGACCGCGCTGACCGGGCGCTTGACGGGATCGAGGATGCGGAAGCCGATCTTGGTGCGATCGGGGAGGATCGCGCCGCGCCAGCGGCGGGGCCGGAACGGGCTGATCGGGGTCATCGCGACGAGCGAGCTGTCGAGCGGCAGGATCGGGCCCTGCACCGAGAGATTATAAGCGGTCGATCCCGCCGGCGACGCGACGAGCACGCCATCGCAGACGAGTTCGGGCAGCACGACCCGGCCATCGACGCTGACTTCGATCCACGCGGTCTGCCGCGTCTCGCGGAGCAGCGAAACCTCGTTGATCGCGGGGCTGGAGATGCGCTCGCCGGCCACCGTCACCGCCTCCATGCGCAGCGGCGCCACCTTGATCATCTTCGCGCGATCGAGCCGGCTTTCGAGCAGATCGGCGCTCCATTCGTTCATCAGGAAGCCGACGGTGCCGAGGTTCATCCCGAAGATCGGCAGCGCGCGATGGCGTTCGAGCATCGCGTGGAGCGTCTGCAACAGGAAGCCGTCGCCGCCGAGCGCGACGATCATCTCGGCCTTGTCGATGTCGTGCCATTCGTAGCGCCTGCGAAGCTCGGCCTCGGCGGCGAGCGCGGCGGGGGCGGGGGAGGCCGCCAGCGCCAGCTTCTTCTCGCCGCTCACCCGCCGGTGACGCTCATATGGCGCGCGACGGCAGGTTCGGCGCCCCCGGCGATCTCGAAGGCGTGGCGTAGCGGCTTGATCGCCATCGCGCGATCCAGCGCCGCGTCGAGCCCGGCGTGCCCACCGTCGCGATAGGCCTGCCGCAGATCGACCTTGGCATCCGCGCCGAGGCACAGATAGAGCTCGCCCGAGACGGTAAGGCGGACGCGGTTGCAGCCGGCGCAGAAATTCTCGGTCAGGGGGGTGATGAAGCCGACACGATTGCCGAACTCGCCGACGCGATAATAGCGCGCGGGGCCGCCCGTGCGCTCGGCCGAGGGCACCAGCGTATAACGATCCTCCAGCATCGATCGCACGCCATCCAGCGGCAGATAGCGATCGGTGCGATCCTCCTCGACCTGGCCGAGCGGCATCGTCTCGATCAGCGTGAGATCATGGCCCTCGCCGCCGCACCATTCCAGCATCGGCGCGATCTCGTCCTCGTTGAGGCCCTTGAGCGCGACCATGTTGATCTTGATCCGCAGCCCGGCATCCCGCGCCGCCCTTATGCCGGCGAGCACCTGCGCGACGTCGCCGGTGCGTGTGATGTGGCGGAAGCGATCGGGATCGCGGCTGTCGAGGCTGACGTTGACGCGGCGGAGGCCGGCGTCGCGGAGCGCGCGCGCGTGATCGGCGAGGCGCGTGCCGTTGGTGGTGAGCGTGAGTTCGTCGAGACCATCGCCGATCCTTCGCCCGATCATCGCGGCGAGTTCGGGCATGCCGCGGCGCACCAGGGGTTCGCCGCCCGTCAGCCTGATCCGCGTCACGCCGCGCGCGATGAAGGCATCGGCGATCGCGGCGATTTCCTCCAGCGTCATGATGGCGCTTCGAGGCAGGAAATGCATCGCCTCGCTCATGCAATAGCGGCAGCGCAGGTCGCAGCGATCGGTGACGGAGATGCGCAGATAGGTGATGCGCCTGCCGAAGCCGTCGACGAGGGGGGCGGGGAGGGCGCTCACGTCGCCTAGCTAGGCGCGGCGGGGCAAGGCGGCAAGGTGGGTCCTCGGCCAAGCCCGGTCGGTCAGTCGATCACCGCGCGCCATTCCCAGCGCAGCGGATCGCCGTCCATCACCTCGACGCCGGATTGGAGCAGCACGTCCCGCAGCGCATCGGACGCGGCGAAATCCCTGGCGGCGCGCGCGGCCTGCCGCTGTTCGAGCAGCGCCTCGACCTCGGATTCCGCGATCGCCGCCCCCTTCGGACGCAACGAAAGCTGGCGCCGATCGACATCGAACAGATCGAGGCCGAGCGCGAGATCCATGCTTGCCGCGACGCGCAGCCGCATCTCCGGCGCCATCCCCTTGTCCGCCAGCGCCTCTTCGAGCAGCGGCAACGCCTGCGGGATCATCAGATCGCTGGAAAGCGCCTCGTCGAAGCGCGCGATCAGCGCGGCGCCGCGCTTGTCCAGCCTGTCCTCCAGCGTCCGGCGCTGGAAGGCGAAGCTCGCGCCCCGGCTGTCCTTCGCCTCGCGCAGGATGCGGGTCCACGCGAGATCGGCCGCTTTGGCGCGCAATTGCTCGACCGCGATCGCCAGCCGCTTGAGCCGCACCAAGGCCGCCGCGACGATCTCACCGGAAAATTCCAGTTCGGAGCGGTAGTGCGCGGAGAGACAGAGCAAGCGGTAGGCCAGCGGGTGGATGCCGCGATCGATCAGCCCGGCAAGCGTCGCGAAGCCGCCCGCGCTCTTCGACATCTTGGCGCCGCGATCGACGAGGAAATTGTTGTGCATCCAGATGTTCGCGCCGGTCCCGGCGCTTTCGGTGAAGGCCTGGTTCTGCGCGATCTCGTTGCAATGATGGATCTCGCGATGATCGATCCCGCCGGTGTGGATATCGAACTGCTGCCCGAGATATTTGAGGCTCATCACCGAGCATTCGAGATGCCAGCCCGGCGCGCCGGGACCCCAAGGCGATTCCCACTCCATCTGGCGCCGGGCGCCGGGCGGGGAGGCGCGCCACACCGCGAAGTCCGCCGCGTGCCGCTTGCCCTCGACATCGGCGATGCGGCCGACGGTTTCCTCGGGCCTGGTGCCGGCCAGGCGACCATAATCGGGGACGCGCGACGTATCGAAATACAGCCCGCCCTCCAGACGGTAGGTCGCGCCATGATCCTCGAGCGCGCGCGCGAAACCGATCATGTCCTGGATATGATCGGTCGCGACCGACCATAAGGACGGGTGCAGGATGTTGAGGTGCGCGAGATCGGCCTTGAACGCGGCCGTATAGAAAGCGGCGATTTCCCAGATCGAGCGCGCCTGGACGGCGGCGGCGGCCTCCATCTTGTCCTCGCCCGCATCGGCATCTGAGGTCAGATGGCCGACGTCGGTGATGTTGACGACATGATTGGTCGCCCAACCCTTCCAGTTGAGCGTGCGGCGCAGCGTATCGGTGAAGACGTAGGCGCGCAGATTGCCCAGGTGCGCGAAATTATAGACGGTCGGCCCACAGCTATACAGCCGTACCATCGCGGGATCGATCGGCGCGAAGGGCTCGATCGCGCGCGTCAGACTGTTGAAGAGCATCAGCGGCGCGCCCGAGCTCGCGGACATGGGAAACTCCGGTTAGGCCTGGATAGCAAAACGGGCGCCCGGATACCGGACGCCCGCCTGCTGGATCAACGCTGCACCACCCTTCGGGGCGGCGCGGCCGATCAGTTCTTGTTGGCTTCGACGTTGTCGGCCGCAGCGTGCATATTGTCCGCGGCATTGTCGAGAGCGGCGGAAGCAGCGTCGTTCGACGTGTTGTCGGCCAGGTCCTCGAGATTCTCGCCGGCGTTGTCGAGCGCGTTCGCGGTCGCATCGGTAGCGTTCTCGGCGGGGGTCTGCTTGCTGCATGCGGCCAAGGACATCAGGCCGGCAGCGGCGAGAACAAAGACAACTTTCTTCATTCCGTCTGCTCCATAATATATTAAGGTCCGGCCCGATGCCGTCCCAAAGGCTCCATTAGCGCGCCGACGGAGTGCGTCAACGCATAATCGGTCGGCCGCAGCGACGGGTCAGGTCATCGCGCCGCGTCGCACAACTCTCGCAACCTATTTTGCCGCCACGCATTATTAACCGAGGATGAGCCGGTTTTGCGTCTTCGATGCGGGCTCCGGGCGGAAGGACCAGGAATGACGGGGTCGAACCAAGAGTCTTCGATCAAGCGTATTGCAATCATTGGAAATAGCCCGCCACGTCTTTGCGGGATCGCGACATTCACCCGCGACGTCGTTCAGGCGCTGAGCGCGGCCTTCCCCGAGATCAGCCTCGATCTCTATGCGATGAACGATCCCGGATCGGCGCACCGATATGGCCCCGAAGTCGCCTGCTCGATCGATCAGGACGATTTGCGCGATTATATTCAGGCGGCGCGCAGGATCAACGAAAGCGGTGCCGACATCGTGCTGGTGCAGCATGAATATGGCATTTTCGGCGGACCGGCGGGCGCGTTGCTGCTCCGGCTGCTCGATCGTGTCGATGCGCCTGTCGTGGTGACGCTCCATACCGTGCTCGAGACGCCGAATACCGATCAGCGCGCGGTGATCGAAGGGCTGGCGCGCCGTGCATCGAAGCTGATCGTGATGGCCGAGAAGGGCCGCGATATCCTGCGCCGCGTCCATGGCGTCGCGAACGACAAGATCGCCGTCGTGCCGCATGGCGTTCCCGATCGCCCGCTCGAGAACAGCGCGCGCTTCAAGCAGGATTTCGGCTTCGAGGGGCATCGCGTCCTGCTGACCTTCGGCCTGCTTTCCCCCAACAAGGGGATCGAAACGATGATCCGGGCGCTGCCCGCGATCGTAGCCGCGCACCCGGACGTGCTTTATGTCGTGCTTGGCGCGACGCACCCGCATCTGGTGGCGCGCGAAGGCGAAGCCTATCGCGACCGGCTGAAGGTGCTTGCCGAAGAGCAGGGGGTGAGCGAGCACCTCCGCTTCATCGACGGTTTTCTCGCGCAGGATACGCTGCTCGATTATCTGCAATCGACCGATATCTACGTCACGCCCTATCTCTCCGAAACGCAGATCACGAGCGGAACGCTGTCCTACGCGGTTGCGCTGGGCAAGCCCGTCGTCTCGACCCCCTATTGGCATGCGGTGGAACTGCTCGTCGACGGTGTCGGAACGGTCGTGCCCTTCGACGACAGCGCGGCGTTCGCAGCGGCGATCGATCGCCTGCTCGGCGATCCAGCATTGCTCGACGAGACGGGGCGCCGTGCCTATGCGGTCGGACGCGGCATGGTCTGGGAGAAGCTTGCCGCCTCTTATCTGGCGATCGCACGCGATGCGGTGGCGCGCAAGCCGGTGCGATTGTCGCGCACGCGCGAGATTTCGGCGAAAGCGACGCGCGAGCTGCATGCCCCCCGTCTCGAAGCGGTCGAGGGCATGAGCGATGGCTGCGGGATCATCCAGCATTCGATCTTCGCGGTTCCCGATCGCATGCACGGCTATTGCGTAGACGATAATTGCCGCGCGCTGATGCTGATGCACCGCGTCGACGGCAACCAGCAGCGCGCCGACGAACTGGCGCGCATCTATGCCTCGTTCGTCCAGCACGCCTGGAACGGATCGCGCGGTCGCTTCCGCAATTTCATGGCGTTCGATCGCACCTGGCTGGAGGACGAGGGATCGGAGGACAGCTTCGGCCGCTCGATCTGGACGATCGGCGCGACCGTCGCGGAAGCGCGCGCACGCGATCTCCGCCATTGGGCGCTGCATCTGTTCGATCAGGTCGCGGCAAACTCGCTCGATCTGGTTTCGCCGCGCACCTGGGCCTTCGCCCTGCTGGGCGCGGAGGCGGTGCTCTCGGTGCACCCCGATCATTCGATCGCGCGGCATCTCGTCACCGAATATGCCGCGCGGCTACACGCTCTCCTCAACGAGCAGCGGCGCCCGGACTGGAACTGGTTCGAGCCGGTATTGGCCTATGACAATGCGCGGCTTCCCGAGGCACTGCTGCGCGGCGCGCGGTTTCTCGACGATCCGGACATGAAGGCCGATGCGCTGGCGGCGTTCGAGTGGCTCGATGCGCGCCAGACCAACGAGCAGGATCAATTCCGCGCGGTCGGGACGGACAGTTTCGGCAGACCCTATGCGGAGCCGCTGCCGTTCGACCAGCAGCCGCTGGAGGCCTGGGCGACGGTCGATGCCGCGCTGTTCGCGCGCGAAGTGACCGGGGATGCGCGTTGGCTGGAGACCGCGTGGCGCGCCTATGCCTGGTATCTCGGCGCGAACGATCTCGGCATGCCGATCGCCACCCCCGCCAACGGGGGCTGCTATGACGGCCTGATGAGCGATCGCGTCAATCTCAATCAGGGTGCGGAATCAATCCTTGCCTATCAGTTCGCCTGCGCCGCGATGGCGCGCGCGGCGGCGGCGGGGACGCTTACGGATACGAGCGCCAGGAAGGCACGCGTCGTTCGGGTTTAGGGCCTGTCTTGTCGAGGTTGGACTGTCGTCACCCCGGCTCAAGGCCGGGGTGACGTTTTCGCTTAGCTATGGGACAGTCTCTAACCGGATAAGTGCGCCTGACGTCATTTTAGGGGTTAAAAGCTAAGAAAAGCCGAGATACAGCCGGTCGCGGTTGGGGAACCCTGATACCCTAAAGCCTGCCGGGGGCGCGATTTTGCTCGATATCATTCACACTGCGCTGCGCTTGCAGGCGGATCCGGCTCGAGTCGTGGTTCGCCCCTTTCATATCCCGATCGAAGCCAGCGCCACTGCGGGCCAGCCCGGACGCGTGCGCCGCATCGCCGATGCCGTGCTCGCGCTGGACGATGAGGAGGCCGAGCTCGAGCTGGAGCTGGTGCTCCGCGATTTCGAGGCGCGGCATTGGCAGACGCGCGCGGTGTTCCTGACGCGCTACGACGCCATCCGCGAGGCGCTGAAGCTGGAAAGCGCCAAGATTTCCAACGTGAAGCGGCAGTTGATCGGCGCCTATTTCTGCCACGAATATAGTTATGCCGCCGCCGCGCTGATGAACCCCAGCGTGGTGCCGCACCCCGATCAATCGGGGCTTTCCGAAGGGGCTGTGCGCATCGCCATGTCGCTGCGCGCGGTGGGCGAGGGGCATATTTCCTCGATCGCGTTCCGCGAGGGAATCCTCGGGCCGGGCCCCGTCCTGGATCTGATGCCCGAGCCGCCGTTCGCCACCGCCGCCGACGGCGCGACCGACGAGGCCAATGGCGCGATCCGCGTGCGGCGGCACCACGACAGCTCGCTTTCGGGCACGGTGCTGTTCCCGATGACCGCGGCGCAGAGCAAGGGTCTGGAGGATCTGCGGCTCGTCCGGTTCGTCCACGACGACGGCACGCCGGAATGGCTCGGCACCTACACCGCCTACAATGGCGCCTCGATCCGATCCGAGCTGATGCGGACGTTCGACTTCCGCGCGTTCACGCTCGCGCCGATGGGCGGATCGGCGGCGCGCAACAAGGGCATGGCGCTGTTTCCGCGCAAGGTGGGCGGCCAATATCTGATGATCGGCCGGCAGGATGGCGAGAACGTCTTCCTGCTCCGTTCGGACAGGCTGGATCAGTGGGGCGAGGGCGAATTGCTGCTGACGCCGAAATATCCGTGGGAGATGGTCCAGCTCGGCAATTGCGGTTCGCCGATCGAGCTCGACGAGGGCTGGCTGCTGCTCACCCACGGCGTCGGCGCGATGCGGAAATATTCGATCGGCGCGGTGCTGCTGGATAAGGAGAATCCCTCGAAGGTGCTCGGCCGTACCTCGGCGCCTTTGCTCGCGCCGATGGATGCCGATCGCGAGGGCTATGTGCCCAACGTCGTCTATAGCTGCGGCGGGATACGGCACCGCGACCTGCTGTTCCTGCCTTACGGCGTCGCGGACAGCTCGGTGGCCTTCGCTTTCGTCTCGATCGCGAGCATGATCGAGGCGATGGGCTGAGGCGCCAACGGACGTTTCCGCCGCGCCGGCTTCATCTCGCCGGCAGCGCGGTGATCTGGGTATAGACGACGACCCACCGCCCGTCGCGTCTCGCGAAAGTGTCCGAATAGCGGAAATGTTCGGCGATCGGGGTGCCGCCGTCGTTCCCCTTGATCCAGGCCTCGCCGCCGACGATCGCCACGTCGCCGCTCACCCGCAGCAGCAAGGGATTGGCGGTCGTCAAGGGCTCCAGCCTGTGGCCCGGCGCGGTGAAGCCATCGATGAAGTCGCGCCGGTCGCCGACGCGGCCCGATCCGCGCACGAACAGGAATTCGGGGGCGAGCATCCGCTCCAGCGTCGCGCGATCGCCATGAAGCTGGGCATCGGCGAACGCCTGCGCGGCGGCGCGAACCTCGGCGTTCGGATTGGCGGGCTGCGCGAGGGCGGCGGTTGCGAAGCCGGCGACGAGAAGAAGGAGGATGCGCATCGTGGCGGGAGGTCGCATGCCTCACGATGTTTGCCAAGCACCGGCGGCCGGGCTATCGGCCGCCTGTTTCCGACATCCCCATAATCCTGGAGCGCGTTTCGTATGGCCGTGCAGTACAGCTTCGTCATGAAGGGCCTGACGAAGACCTTCCCCGGCGCCAACAAGCCGGTGCTCAACAACATCCACCTGCAATTCCTGCCGGGCACCAAGATCGCGATCATCGGCGTCAACGGCGCGGGCAAATCGACGCTGATGAAGATCATGGCGGGGTACGACAAGGAATATACGGGCGAGGCCTGGGCGGCGGACGGCCTGCGCGTCGGCTATCTCAGCCAGGAGCCGCAGCTCGACCCGACCAAGACGGTCAAGGAAAACGTCATGGACGGCGTCCGCGGCGTCGCCGACATGATGGAGCGCTTCAACGCCATTTCGGCCGAGATGGGCGATCCCAAGGACGACACCGATTTCGATGCGCTGATGGAGGAGATGGGCGTTCTTCAGGAGAAGATCGACGCGGTCGACGGCTGGACGCTCGACAATCAGCTCGAGGTCGCGATGGAGGCGCTGCGCTGCCCGCCCGGCGACAGCCAGGTGGGCAAGCTTTCTGGGGGCGAGAAGCGGCGCGTCGCGCTGACCAAGCTGCTGCTCGAAAAGCCCGAGATATTGCTGCTCGACGAGCCGACCAACCATCTCGATGCCGAAAGCGTCGCCTGGCTGGAACGGCACCTGATCGACTACGCGGGCAACGTCATCCTCGTCACCCACGACCGCTACTTCCTCGACAATGTCGTCGGCTGGGTGCTGGAGCTGGATCGCGGGCGCGGGCTGCCGTTCGAGGGCAATTATTCGGCGTGGCTCGAAGGCAAATCGAAGCGGCTGATGCAGGAGGAGCGCGAGGAGAAGGGCCGCCAGACCGCGATCACGCAGGAACTGGAATGGATCCGCCAGAGCCCCAAGGCGCGGCAGACCAAGAGCAAGGCGCGGATCCGCGCGTTCGACGAGCTGGTCGAGAAGCAGAACGACCGCCGCCCCGATAGCGCGCAGATCCTGATCCAGATTCCCGAGCGGCTCGGCCACAAGGTGATCGACGCCGAAGGACTGACCAAATCCTATGGCGACAAGCAGCTTTTCAAGGATTTAAGCTTCACGTTGCCGCAGGGCGGGATCGTCGGCGTGATCGGGCCCAACGGCGCGGGCAAGACGACCTTGTTCCGGATGATAACGGGGCAGGAGACCCCCGATGCGGGGAAGATCGAGCTCGGGACGACGGTGAAGCTCGGCTACGTCGACCAGAGCCGCGACCATCTCGACGCCAACAAGAATGTCTGGGAGGAAATCTCGGACGGGCTCGATCGCTTCACCTTCGGCAAGCACGACGTCGCGACGCGCGCTTATGTCGGTGCGTTCAACTTCAAGGGCCCGGACCAGCAGAAGCGCGTCGGCCAGCTATCGGGCGGCGAGCGCAACCGCGTGCACATGGCCAAGATGCTCAAGGAGGGCGGCAACGTCCTGCTGCTCGACGAACCGACCAACGATCTCGACGTCGAGACCTTGCGCGCGCTGGAGGAGGCGCTGGAAAGCTTCGCGGGTTGCGCGGTGGTGATCAGCCACGACCGCTTCTTCCTCGACCGCCTCGCCACGCATATCCTCGCCTTCGAGGGCGACGGCCATGTCGAATGGTTCGAGGGCAATTTCGAGAGCTATGAGGAAGATAAGAGGCGGCGCTTCGGCGAGGCGGCGGATCGGCCGGGCGCGGGCGCTTACAAGAGGCTTACGCGGTGACGCCGGGCGGGGCCTGTAATCTCGCTTAGTCTGTCCGGTTTCAAGCTGGACGTCACCCCGGCCTTGAGCCGGGGTCCCGCTTCTTCTTCGACGTCGGCCAAGCAGCGGGACCCCGGCTCAAGGCCGG
>NZ_CAHJXD010000170.1 GCF_903644055.1 Sphingomonas bacterium
CCCGGCCTTGAGCCGGGGTCCCGCTTCTTCTTGAGCGTCGGCAGGCAGCGGGACCCCGGCTCAAGGCCGGGGTGACGCTTCAAATAAACAGGACAGCCTCCAGCGCATCGCCCGCGCCCGCTATCCACAGTTTTCCGAAGCGCCCCTCACGAACCTTGGCCGCGGCATCTGGTATCCCGTGCCCGGATCGGGCTAATCACCCCGCATGTGGCAGCTCTATCAATTTCCGCTCTGCCCCTTTTCCCGCAAGGTCCGCCTGCTGTTGGGCGAAAAGGGCGAGGGATATGAGCTCGTCCGTGAAAGCCCCTGGGAGCAGCGCGACGAATTCATCGACATGAACCCCGCCGGCCAGACGCCGGTGCTGGTCGATAGTGTCGTCGGGCTGGTGCTGATCGGGTCCCCGGCGATCTGCGATTATCTGGAAGAGACGATCGAGCGCGCGACGATGCTGCCGGGCACCGCCGCGCACCGTGCCGAGATCCGCCGCCTCGCCGCCTGGTTCGATCAGAAATTCTACGACGAGGTCGTTCGCCCGCTGATGTTCGAGCGGATGGAGAAGCGGCTCGTCCACCGCATCTCCCCCGATGCCGGCGCGCTGCGCGAAGCGATGCGGCTCGCCAACAGCCATCTCGATTATGTCGATTGGCTGCTCGATCACCGCCGCTGGATGGCGGGGCCGCTGTTCAGCCTCGCCGATCTCGCCGCCGCCGCGCACATTTCGGTCGCCGATTATCTCGGCGGGATCGACTGGCGCGGTCACGATCGCACGCGGCACTGGTATGCGGGGATGAAGAGCCGCCCCAGCTTCCGGCCGTTGCTTTCGGAACGGATGGAGGTGGTCGGCCCGCCCGATCATTACGACAAGGTCGATTTCTGATCGCCCGATACGCCCCCATCCGGCGCGCGGTCCGGCCGCGACCGTATCACTTGAACAGCACAGCGGTTGCGTCCATCTTGGAACCGCTTCCGGTGGAGACGAACTTTGGCGACGACCGCGACTGATACGGCGACCGAGACGGACCTCGTGCTGACCCCGCCGGCGCCGGTGCAGGCGGTGGCACCCACCCGCGCGGCGGGGCTCGTGCCGCTCAAGCAGGATCAGCAGACCCAGCTCGACGCCAAGGCCGAGGGCTTCGTCGAGGAGCTTGCCGCGCTCGACGCCAACAGCCCCGAGTTCGGCAAGAAGGTCGATCAGATCACCAACATGGGGCGGCGCGAGATCGCCGAGGCGGCGGGGCACTCCAATCGCTTCCTCGATCGCCCGGTGCGCGCGATGCAGGAAGGCGGGGTCGGCAAGGATCTCGCCGAGCTCAGGCGCACCGTCGAGGATCTCGATCCCGGCAAGCGCGGCAACCTCACCGCGCCGAAGAAGCTCTTCGGGATCATCCCCTTCGGCAACAAGCTGCGCAATTATTTCGACGGCTACAAATCCGCGCAGACGCACATCTCGGGCATCCTGGGCAGCCTTGCCAACGGCAAGGACGAGCTGACCAAGGACAATGCCGCGATCGATGTCGAGCGGCAGGCCTTGTGGGGCGCGATGGGGCGGCTGGAGCAGATGATCCACGTCTCTAAAGCGCTCGACGCCAGGCTCGAGGGCAAGGCGCTGGAGCTGGAGGGCGGCGATCCCGCCAAGGCCAAGGCGATCCGCGAGACCGCGCTCTTCTACGTCCGCCAGCGCACGCAGGATCTGCTCACGCAGATGGCGGTGACGGTGCAGGGCTATCTCGCGCTCGATCTCGTCAAGAAGAACAATGTCGAGCTGGTGAAGGGCGTCGATCGCGCGTCGACCACCACGGTGGCGGCGCTGCGCACCGCGGTGACGGTGGCGCAGGCGCTGACCAATCAGAAGCTCGTGCTCGATCAGATCACCGCGCTCAACACGACCACCGCCAACATCATCGATTCGACGGGCAATCTGCTTCGCACCCAGACCGCGCAGATCCACCAGCAGGCGGCGTCCGCGACGATCCCGCTGGAGACGCTGAAGCGCGCCTTCCAGAATATCTACGATACGATGGACGCGGTCGACAAATTCAAGCTGGAGGCGCTCGATTCGATGAAGACGACGGTCAATAGCCTGTCGTCCGAGGTCGAGAAGTCGAAGGGCTATATCGCGCGCGCCGAGGGCGCCAACCAGGCGCGGCTGACGTCGGGCGGCGCCGCCACGCCCACCCCCGAAGATCCGTTCAAGCCGGTCTGATGGCCAACAGCGATCGCGTCATCGCCGATGCCGAGGCGTTGCTCCAGCGCGTCTCGCCCGAAGGCCGCCGCCTCGCGCAGCGCGCGCGCCAGCGCCGCTATCAGGCGGGCAAGCGCACCGCCAAGCGGCTGCTGCTCGCCACGCTCGCGCTGTTCGCCGCCATCTTCGCGTGGGGGATCGCGATCGGGCCGATCGGGATGATGGGCTTTCTGGCGGCGATGGTCGCGCTGGCGATCGCCTGGGCGGTGATCCTGTTCGCCGGCCACACCCCCGACGAGACGCCCGAGCGGCTGGTGCAGAGCGACCTCCCGCAACTGCCCGCGCGCACCGAGGCGTGGCTCCAGACGCAGCGCCCCGCGCTGCCCGCGCCCGCCGCGCGGCTGGTCGACGGCATCGGGCTGCGGCTCGAGGCGCT
>NZ_CAHJXD010000171.1 GCF_903644055.1 Sphingomonas bacterium
GCCGATGGCGCGACGCCGCTGGGCAACGGCCGCGCGATGCCCGCGCCGATGGTGCTCGGCCGCCTGCTGACCGAGGCGCGCGTCCGCCCCGGCGAGAAGGCGCTCGTGGTGGGCGCGGCAACCGGCTATTCGGCGGCGGTGCTGACGGCACTCGGCTGCGACGTCGTCGCGCTGGAGACAGAGGACGGCCCCCGGGCGGAGGCGCATGCCCCCGGCGTCACCGGCCCGCTCGCGGCGGGCTGGGCGGCGGGCGCGCCCTACGGCCTGATCCTCGTCGACGGCGGGATCGAGGTCGTGCCGCAAGCTTTGGTCGATCAGCTCGCCGATGGCGGGCGGATCGCGGCACCGTTGATCGAGCGCGGCGTCACCCGGCTGGCGATCGGCACCAAGGCCACGGGCGCGATCGGCTGGCGGCGCTTCATCGAGGCCGCGGCGCCTGTGCTGCCGGGCTTCGCGGCGCCCGCCACCTTCCGCTTCTGACGATCGCCATGACCCGCTTCCGCCGCCGCATGGTGCCGCTCGCCGGCGCCGCTTTCCTTCTCGCGCCCGTCGCCGCGCGCGCCGATACGCTGCGCGAGGCGCTGGCGCAGGCCTATGCCACCAGCCCGATCCTCGCCGAGGCGCGCGCGCAGCTCCGCGCCACCGACGAAGGCGTACCGATCGCCAAGGCGCAGTCGCGGCTTCAGGTCAGCGGCACGGTCGGCATCACGCAAAGCGTCGACGGGCTCACCACCTTTCAGAACGGCGCGCGCGTGCTGACCGGGGGGATCAACCTCTCCTACCCGCTGTTCCAGGGCGGCCGGGTCAAGAATGCGATCAACGCCGCCGAATCGCGCGTCGTCGCGGGCCGCGCCGATCTGCGCGCCACCGAGGGCAATTTCTTCACGCAGGCGGTCGCCGCTTATATGGACGTGATCCGCGATCAATCGGTGGTCGAGCTCAACGCGGGCAACGTCCGCGTGCTGGAGACCAATTTGCGCGCCAGCCGCGATCGCTTCCAGGTCGGCGATCTCACGCGGACCGACGTCGCCCAATCCGAAGCGCGGCTCAGCATCGCGCGCAGCCAGCTCGCCACCGCGCAGGGCAACCTCACGCGCAGCCGCGAAATCTATCGCCGCGTGATCGGCGCCTGGCCCGGCAAGCTCGATCTGCCGCCGTCGCTGCCGAAGCTGCCCGCGACGCCCGACGAGGCGGTGGAGATCGCGCTCGCCAACAATGCCGCGCTCGCGGCTGTGCAGGCCAACACCAAGGCGGCGGACTATGACATCGGCGCGGCGCGCGCGCTGCGGATGCCCACCGTCTCGGCGGTCGGCGGCAACAGCTACAACAATTATCTCAACACGCGCGCGCAGGCCTCGGGCTTTCCCTCGAACCAGAACAACCAGTTCGACCAGACCGTCGAGCAATCGCGGATCGGCCTCGCGCTGACCATCCCGCTGTATCAGGGCGGCGGCGTATCGGCGCGCGTGCGGCAGGCGCAGGCGTTGCAGAACGCGACCGTCGAGCAGGGCGTCGATATCGAGCGGCAGGTGATCGCCAGCGCGCGCGCCGCTTATGCGATCTTCCTCGCGGCGGGCGAGGCGATCACCGCCAACCAGCAGGCGGTTTCGGCCAACCGCCTCGCGCTGGAAGGTGCGCGCGCGGAAAACAGCGCGGGCACGCGCACCGTGATCGAGGTGCTCAACGCCGAGCAGGAATATCTCAACGCGCAGGTGCTGCTGGTGACCGCGCAGCACGATCGCTACGTCGCGGGCTTCGCATTGCTCAACGCGATGGGCGTGGCGGAGGCGGGCAACCTCAATCTCGAGGGCGGCGCGCTCTACGATCCGATCGCCAATTACAAGCGCGTCCGCAATCGCTTCGGCGACTGGAGCGACAATGCGAAATATCAGCCGCAATCGACGCGCACGACGGGGCCGACCCCCGTCAACGCCGATACGCAGCCGCTCGCGCCCGATCCGCTGCTCGGCGATGCGCCGACGGTGCCCGCGCCCGCCGGTTCGCTGGTGCCGAGCCCCGCGAATCGTGATAGACCGCCGCGCTGATGCAGGAAAATCCCCCCGTTCAGCCGATGGAGGAAATCCTCGCCTCGATCCGGCGCATCATCGCCGAAGACCCGCCGATCCTCGCGCCCAAGCCCGTGCCGGCGGCGGAGGACGAGGACGTGCTGGAGCTGGGCGAAGCGCCCGCCGCCGCCGCCCGCCTGTTTCCTCCCGTCCCCGACGATGGCCTGGTCTCCGGCGAAGCCGCCGCCGCGAGCCGCAAGGCGCTGTCGGCGCTCTCGGGCGTGACGATCGATCCCGACGCTGCCGCCGATACGCTCGACGGACTGGTCCGCGAGATGCTGCGCCCGATGCTCAAGCAGTGGCTCGACGCCAACCTGCCCGAGCTGGTCGAGCGCGTCGTGGCGCGCGAGATCGCGCGGATCGGCGGGCGCTAGGCTCGTCCCGCGGCGGCAGCGCCACGTCCTTCCATTCGTCACCCCGGCCTTGAGCCGGGGTCCCGCTTCTTCCCGGCGCGCAGGCTAGAGAGTGGAAAGATCGATCTCCGCGTGCCTGTCCAGCGTCGCTTCGGCGGGTGGCATCGGATATTTGAGGCCCGTCGCGCAGTTGAACAGCACCACCCGCTCGCCGGCATCGACCAGCCCCGCGCCCAGCGCCTTGTGATAGGCCGCCAGCGTCGCGCCGCCCTCGGGACAGAGCAGCAGCCCGTCCCGCCTGGCGCAGGCGTCCACCGCCGCGAGGATCGCGTCGTCGTCCACCGCCAGCGCGACGCCGCCGCTCTCGCGCACCGCGCGCAGGATCAGGAAATCGCCGACGGCGCGCGGCACGCGGATGCCCGCCGCCACCGTCGCCGCATCCTCCCAGCGCTCGGCATGCTCGACGCCCTGCTCGAACGCGCGGACGATCGGCGCGCAGCCGCTCGCCTGCACGGCAAACATGCGCGGGCGCTTCGCCCCGATCCAGCCGAGCGCCTCCAGCTCGGCGAACGCCTTCCACATGCCGATCAGCCCGGTGCCGCCGCCGGTGGGATAGAAGATCGCGTCGGGCAGCGCCCAGCCATATTGCGCGGCGAGTTCCAGCCCCATCGTCTTCTTGCCCTCGATCCGATAGGGCTCCTTCAGCGTCGAGAAATCGAACCAGCGGCCTTCCGCCGCGCCCCGGCCGACGATCGCGCCGCAATCGTCGATCTGGCCGTTGACGCGGTAGACGCGCGCGCCCTGCGCGGCGATTTCGCGGATGTTGATCTCGGGCGTCTCCTGCGGCGCGAGGATGATCGTCTCGATCCCGCAGCGGCTGGCATAAGCGGCGAGCGCCGCGCCGGCGTTGCCGTTGGTCGGCATCGCGATCCGCGTGACGCCGAGCTCGCGCGCCATCGCCACCGCCATGACGAGGCCGCGCGCCTTGAACGATCCCGTCGGCAGCCGGCCCTCGTCCTTGACCAGCACCTCGGCGCCCCCCGAGGCGGGGATCGGCACCAGCGGCGTCTCGATCTCGCCCAGCGAGACGATGCTCCCGGTCCGGCGGACGGGGAGCAATTCGCGCCAGCGCCACAGATCGGTTTCGCGCGCGGCGATCGCATCGCGCGAGACGGCGGCGGCGACGCCCCCGAGATCGTAGCGGACGAGCAGCGGCCGCCCGACGCGCGAGAGGCCGTGCAGCCGATCGGCCTCGTAGCGCTCGCCGGTCATTGCGCATTCGAGATGGGTGACGAAGGTCGGGCGATCGGTGGTGAGGTTGCTGTTCATGCGGAGCGCTTTAGCCGCGCTTGCCGCCCCCTGTCATGCCGGACCTGCTCGGCATAACCAGGGTGTCCCAAGATGAAACGTCACCCCGGGCTTGACCCCGGGTCCCGCTTCCTTCTCCACCGCCAAGAAGCGGGACCCCGGCTCAAGGCCGGGGTGACGATCAACTTGATTTTCAGCCGCCGAGGAAGCGCACCGGCAGCGGCGTCTCGCTATACCCCGTCGGCGTGCGGACCAACCGATAGGCGCCCGCGCCCTTCTTGCCCGAGACGAGCTCCACCATCTCCGTGCCATGGTACAGCACGCCGACATCCTGATCGAGCGCGAGGCCGGGGCTGTCGATCGCGCCGTCGGCGATGAACTGGCGGTAGCGCGATTTGCGGTCGGGGCGGATCTCGTAATGCGGGTTGGTCGATCCGGGAAGGAAGCCGAGGCCCTTCACCGGCGCCAGCACCTTGGGATAGCTGTCGGTGAGCCCCGACTGGAACCAGCAGATCAGCCCCGCGCTTCCTCCGGCCATCACCACGCCCGCGGCCCACGCGGCGCGCAACGCCTTGTCGAACTCCCATTCGCGCCACAGCGCCATCATGTTCTTGGTCGATCCGCCGCCGACGAAGACGATGTCCATCCCCAGCAGATAATCGGCGAAGTCGAGCGTCGCGGGCTGGTAGAGGTTGAAATGGTGCGTCGAGCAATCGTGCGCCTGCCAGCCTTGGACGAACGCCTCATAGTTTGCGGCGCTCTCGCCCGAGGCCGGCCCCAGCCAGCAGATGCGCGGGCTCTTCACCGGCGTCAGCGCCAGCGCATATTCGGGGAAATAGGAGGGCTGCCATGCCTGCGGGAACCAGCCGCCGCCGGTGGCGAAGATCGTCGGCTGCCTGGCGCGCGGGCGG
>NZ_CAHJXD010000172.1 GCF_903644055.1 Sphingomonas bacterium
ACCAACACCGGCTCCAGCACCGCCAATGGCGGCACGGCGACGGGCGGCACCGCTGTCGGCGTCGGCACCGGCAGCGCCTCGGGCGGCGCGACGATCAGCCCGCCCTCCACCGGCGGCGTCACCGAGACGATCTACCGCGCCGGCGCGACCCTATCGTACGAGGTCGATCTGTTCGGCCGCGTCCGCCGCACGATCCAGGCGGCGCGCGCCGATCTCGCCGCCAGCGAGGCGACGCGCGACGCCACCCGCGTCACCGTCGCCGCCGCGACGACGCAGGCCTATCTCGATGCCTGCGCGCTCGGCCGCCAGCTCGATGTCGCCAACCAGAATGTCGGCCTCGTCCAGCATAGCTACACGATCACGCAGAAGCAGCGCCAGCTCGGCGCGATTTCCGATTATGAGATATCGCGGATCGGCGTGCTGCTCCAGCAGACGCGCGCGCAGGTGCCGCAGATCGAGGGCCTGCGCGCGGCCGCGCTCTACGATCTCGCCGTGCTGATCGGCCGCCCCGCCAATCAGGTTCCCGACATTGCGGCGGGTTGCCACGTCGTGCCACGGCTCGTTCGCCCGCTGCCGGTAGGGGACGGCGCGGCGCTGATCCGCCGCCGTCCCGATGTGCGTTCGGCCGAGCGCACGCTCTCCGCCGATGTCGCGCGGGTCGGTGTCGCCACCGCCGAGCTGTTTCCGACGATCACGCTCGGCGGCGCGATCAACGCCTCGGGCACGGGCTTCAAGTCCGCCACGTCCCGTTCCGGCGTGGCATTCGGTTTCGGGCCGCTGATAAGCTGGTTCTTCCCCAATATCCTCGCCGCGCGCGCGCGCATCCAGGAGGCGGGCGCCGATGCCCGCGCGTCGCTGGCGCGCTTCGATGGCGTCGTGCTGACCGCGCTCGGCGAGGCGGAGAAGGCGCTGGCCAATTATGACGCCGAGCTCCGCCGCAACGCCGCGCTCGCCGAGGCGCAGGCCGCCAGCCAGCGCGCGTTTCAGCTTTCGGGCGTCCGTGTCCGCTACGGATCGATCAGCCAGCTCGAGCAGATCGACGTCCAGCGCGACCTGATCGCCACGCAGAGCGCGCTCGCCGCCTCGGACGCCAGCCTCGCCGAAGATCAGGTCGCGGTGTTCCGCACGCTCGGCGGCGGCTGGCAGGAGGCCCCCGCGATCGATCCCGCGCCGCGCGCGGTCGACGGCACCGGCGGGGTCAGGCTCAAGCCGCCGCAACGCTAGGCTGGGTATGAGCGATTTCGACGCAAGGCCGGAAGACCGAAACGCGCGTCGCAGGTCTATGGGCAAAGGCTGGCATTGGCTTGCCCCAAGGGCTACATCTCGCCGATCTGAGAAGGAGCAACCATGATCCGTATCGCTGCCGGCGCCTTGGCCCTCGTCGCTTTGGCTACCCCCGCCTTCTCCGCCTTGTCGATCGGCGCGAGGGCGCCCGAGATCGCGACGCAGGCGAGCCTCGATGGCAAGCCCTTCGCTTTCTCGCTCAAGGCCGCGCTAAAGAAGGGGCCGGTCGTGCTGTATTTCTATCCCGCCGCCTTCACCAAGGGCTGCACGATCGAGGCGCACGGCTTCGCCGACGCGACCGACGATTTCCGGAAGCTCGGCGCGACGGTGATCGGCATGTCCGCCGATCCGATCGACACGCTCAACAAATTCTCGGTGCAGGAATGCCGCAGCAAGTTCGCGGTGGGGTCGGCGACGCCCACCACGATCTCGGCCTTTGATGTCGTGCTGCCGGTCAAACCCTCGATCTCCAACCGCACATCCTATGTGATCGCGCCCGACGGCAAGGTGATCTTCGCTTATTCGGCGATGGACCCGACCGGCCACATCACCGGCACGATGGACGCCGTGAAGGCATGGCGCGCCTCCCATCCGAAATGGCACGCCTGATCCCGGCGCGATGAGCCGCGGCATGGGACGCATCCTCGCGGGCATCGTGCTCGGCGCGATCATCGCGTTCGGCTGCGTCTGGACGATCGAGGCGATCAGCGGCGCATTCTATCCGCTGCCCACCGGCTTCGATCCCTATACGACGGCCAATACCGGGGTGGAAATGGCGACCGTCGTGCCGTTGCCCGCCAAATTGCTGGTGGTGCTGGGCTGGTGCGTCGGATCGCTGGCCGGCGGCGCCGTGGCGGCATGGCTATCGCGGCGACGGATCGGCGCGTGGATCGTCGCGGCGCTGATCGTGGCGGGCGCGCTTTCCACAGCGGCGGCGATCACGCATCCGACATGGATGGTGGCGGCGGGGCTGCTGCTGCCGTGGCTGTGCGCCTGGGCGGTGCAGGATTTCGCGCGGTTCGGCCGAGCGTTTCCACCGCGGCGCTAGAGGCTGTCCTGCTCAAGCTGGAACGTCACCCCGGCTCAAGGCCGGGGTGACGAGTGTTCAACGTCAAGAGGACAGCCTCTAGCGCCGGAGAGCTCCCGGCATCCGCCGATAGCCCAACCCCCGATCCCTCCCCTTAAGCGGAGAGGAGAAGATCAGCCGGCCAGCCGCTGCTCCAGCGCTTCCTGTTCGGCGAGCAGCGCGGCGGGAACACGGCCCAGCTTTTCGAAATCGGCGGCGCTGGCGCGCGCCTCCTCGCGCCATACCGATTGATCGACGCGCAGCAGTTCGGCGAGATCGCCCTCGGCCATGGCGAGCCCCGAGACATCGAGCGCGCCCGGCGTCGGCAGGCGGCCCACCGGGCTGTCGACGGCTTGCGCCGTGCCTTCGCACCGTTCGACGATCCACTTGAGCACGCGAATATTGTCACCATAGCCCGGCCATAGATATTTGCCGTTGGCGCCCTTGCGGAACCAGTTGACCAGATAGATTTTCGGCAACTGGCCTCCATCCGAATCCGCCGCCTTGCCGAGGCGCAGCCAATGCTCGAAATAATCGGCCATGTTGTAGCCGCAGAAAGGCAGCATCGCGAACGGATCGCGGCGCAATTGGCCCGCCTTGGCCTCCGCCGCCGCGGTCGTCTCCGAGGCGATATTGGCGGCCAGATAGACGCCGTGCTGCCAATCGAAGGATTCGCTGACCAAAGGCACCGCGGTGGCGCGGCGGCCGCCGAACAGGATCGCCGAGATCGGCACGCCGGCCGGATCGTCCCACTCCGAAGCGATCGCCGGGCACTGGCTGGCGGGCACGGTGAAGCGCGCGTTGGGGTGCGCGGCGGGCGCGCCGCCCGGTGTCCAGGGCTTGCCCTGCCAATCGATCAGGCCCTCCGGCGGCGTATCGGTGAGGCCCTCCCACCAGACGTCGCCATCGCCGGTCATCGCCGTGTTGGTGAAGATCGCGTTGGCGTAGAGCGAATCAACCGCATTCTTGTTGGTCATCACGCCGGTGCCCGGCGCGACGCCGAAGAAGCCCGCCTCGGGATTGACCGCATAGAGCCGCCCATCCTTGCCGAAGCGCATCCACGCGATATCGTCGCCGATCGTCTCAGCCTTCCAGCCGGGGATCGTCGGCTCCAGCATCGCCATGTTGGTCTTGCCGCAGGCGCTGGGGAAGGCGGCGGCAATATAATGCGTCTTGCGCTCGGGCGAGGTGAGCTTGAGGATCAGCATATGTTCGGCGAGCCAGCCCTCGTCGCGCGCCATCACGCTGGCGATGCGCAGCGCGAAGCACTTCTTGCCGAGCAGCGCGTTGCCGCCATAGCCCGAGCCGTAGGACCAGATTTCGCGCGTCTCGGGATAATGGACGATCCACTTCTCCTCCTGGCACGGCCACGGCACATCGGCCTGCCCCTCGCCGAGCGGCATGCCGACCGTGTGGACGCAGCGGACGAAGAAGCCGTCGTCGCCGAGCATGTCGAGCGCCTGCTTGCCCATCCGGGTCATCAGCTTCATCGAAAGGACGACATAGGCGCTGTCGGTGATCTCGACGCCGATCGCGCTCTTGTCCGATCCGATCGGGCCCATGCAGTAAGGCACGACATACATCGTGCGCCCGCGCATGCAGCCGTCGAACAGGTCCTGCATCGTCGCGCGCATCTCGGCCGGATCGCGCCAATTATTGGTCGGCCCGGCATCCTTCTCCTCGGACGAGCAGATGAAGGTGCGGCTTTCGACACGCGCGACATCGCGCGGATCGGAGCGCGCGTAGAAGCTGTTGGGGCGCTTGGCGGGATCGAGCTGTATCAGCGTGCCGGCATCGACCAGCAAGGCGCTGAGCTCGGCCCATTCGGCCTCGGAGCCATCGCACCAGCGGATCGAGTCGGGCCCGGCGAGCGCGGCGATCTGTTCGACCCAGGCGACGAGGCCGGGATGTTCGGTCGGCGCGGCGGCGGCCGAGCGCGTGGCCGGTGCGGCCGTAACCGCGCTATCCTCAAACAATCCCGTTGCCGCCACGCAAAAATCCTTCGATCCCAGAGCTTTCCTCACATATCATCATTCGGCAAACGAGTCTCTTCACGCCTGGTGAAGATCGACACCCCCAAAGATACGCGTCGCGGCATCCGATGACATATCAAGGCCAACCACATTCTTGACCGTAGTCCCTATACCGAAGCGTAAACTCATGAATCAAGAAGGTTCGCCGCGTGGATCGTCGACACGCGTGCCAACGTATCCAACACGCTTGGCAGGCAACGATTGACAACCGCTGCACCGCCTATGCACCGTCATTCGACAGCATCAGGATAAGCTATCATGAAGAAGGCTATTTTCGACGCGGCGAGCGCCTTGAAGGGCAGTCCTCCGTATCCGCCGCCCTATGACGCGCCTTGCAAGGGGCGGACGATGTGGATGCTGACCAAGCTGTTCGGCCTGAGCCAGTTCGGGATCAGCCGTGTCGAACTGCCGCCGGGCGTCTGGTCGACGCAGCGGCATTGGCACAAGACCAACGACGAGGCGGTGATCGTGATCTCGGGCGAGCTGACGGTCGTCACCGACGATGGCGAGCAGGTGCTGGGGCCGGGCGACTTCATCGCGTTCAAGATGAACGATCCGGACGCGCACCACCTCCAGAATCGCGGGACCGAGCCCGCGGTCTATTTCGACATCGGCGGGCGCGACATGTACGACGTCTCGACCTTCCCCGATGCCGGCTTCGAGGCCAAGTACCGCTTCGATCTCGGGTTCAGGCCGATCGAGCCATGAGCGAGGGGATCCGCCTCTTCTACTTTCCGACGCCCAACGGAAAGAAGGTCAGCATCGCGCTCGAGGAGATGGGGCTCGCGTACGAAATCGTGCCGGTCAATATTCTGGAGGGCGAGCAGCAGAAGCCCGATTTCCTGGAGATCAGCCCGAACAACCGCATCCCGGCGCTGACCGATCGCGCGGCGGACGGCGGGCTCGTCCGCATCTTCGAATCCGGCGCGATCCTGCAATATCTCGGGCGCAAAAGCGGGAAGCTCTATCCCGCCGACGAGGTGGAGCGCGCCTGGGTCGATAGCTGGCTGTTCTGGCAGATGGCGGGGCTCGGGCCGATGGCGGGGCAACTCAGCTACTTCCTGCGCGCCTCCAAGACGCCCGACCGTGATCCGCGCGACACCTCCTATGCGCTGCATCGCTACCGCAAGGAGGTGGCGCGACTCTACGGCGTGCTGGAACGGCAGCTCACGGGCCGGGGCTTCCTCTGCGACGATTACAGCATCGCGGACATCGCATCCTGGACCTGGGTGGACCAGTATCACGAGCATGCCGGCGGCATGGCGCGGTTCCCCGCCATCGCGGCCTGGTACGAAAGGATCGCCGCGCGACCGGCGGTCCAGCGCGGCATCGCGATATGGATGCCCGAACATACTTCGGGGTGGACCGCGGACGGGCCGGGGACCGCCCCCAAGCCAGCCTGATTGCCCGGAATATATTGCTTCGGCGGAAGGCGGGCGACGGTGCGGATTGCGCCGCCAGTGGCGATCGCGTGCGTCCGGGAAGGGATCGCCCCGTCGATGTCTTGCCGGTCTGTGCCCCGGCATCGCTTGTCCGCCCATCCGGTCGGGCGCATGACGGTAGCGTCGAGGGGCGGAGAGAAAGATGGCAGGGCAGCGTACACTGGAGTCGGTCAGGGTCGATTATCCCGCCCCGCCGCACGTGCCCAAGGACCTGCTCGTCGATCTGAGCTGGGCGCAGGGCTATCTGCCGAGCGACCTCGTCGATCCTTACGAACCGTTCGGATGGCTCTCCGGTCCAGACATTCCGCGCCTGCTCTATACGCCGGCGGTGCCCGGCGTCTCGGCCGAAGGCATGGGCGTCGGCAGCGCCGGCACCTGGGTCGTCACCCATTATGAGGATATCGACCGGGTCTATACCGACAACGCGCTCTTCTCGAACCGCGGCACCGCCGAATTCCAGGCGCTGATCGGCGAGACCTTTCCCTCGATCCCGCTCGCGATCGATCCGCCGGACCATCACAAATATCGCATGTTTCTGATGCCGCATTTCTCCCCGGCGCGCATCACCCGGATGGAAGGCGAGATCCGCGATCTCGTGCGCGAGATGATCGGCGAATTCGCCGGCAGAGGCGAAGTCGATATCGCGTGGGATTTCGCGCGGGCCTATCCGGTGCGCATCTTCATGCGGCTGATGGGCTTCCCGGAGCCGATGTTCGAGCAGTTCCTCGCCTGGGAATGGGACATCCTCCATTCGAACAGCAACGAGAAGATGGCGGCGGCGCTGCGCGGCGTGCTCGCCTTCCTGCGCGGCTTCATCGCCGAGCGGGAGGCCGATCCCGACGATCATCTCGTGTCGGCGATCATCCACGGCAAGATCGAGGGCGAAACGCCGACCGAGGACGAAAAGATCGGAATGGTCTGGTTCCTCTGGCTGGGTGGGCTCGATACCGTGGCCGCGACGATCAGCCAGATGTATCGCCGCATGGCGCTCCAGCCCGAGATCCAGGCGCGGTTGCGCGCCGATCCCTCGCTCGTCCCCACGGCGGTCGAGGAATTTCTGCGCACCCAGCCCATTCTCAATACCGCGCGCAGGGTGAAACAGGATTTCGAGTGGCACGGCGTCACGCTCAAGGCGGGCGATCGGGTCCAATGCTACAACGCGGCCGGCAATTTCGATCCGGCGCGCTTCGATGATCCGCGCGAGTTCGATCCGACGCGCAAGAGCAATCGCCACTTCACCTTCGTCGCGGGCGTCCATCTCTGCCTCGGCGCGCCGCTCGCGCGTCGCGAGCTCAGGATCCTGCTGGACGAATGGTTCAAGCATATTCCCGAATTCCGCATCAAGCACGGGGCGGACATCAGCGTCTTCCCCGGGCTGCTCTCGATCCGCAATCTCCCGCTGGTGTGGGACGTGGCGTAGCGGCGCATCGGGGTTATGCCGGCGGTCTGACCGCGCGCTTGCGCCACCGACACCGTGCTCGCATAGCCGTCTGCGCCGATGCGAATTTGAGATTCGCCGAGATGACAGGTGCATTTCGTGCTCTGGCCAGTTAGCGTCGCCTGGGCACCGCATTGGGAACTGATCGTGGATTGCAGAAAGATCGCGCTGCTTGCGCTGTTGATCGTCGAGACCCCCGCGCTGGCGGTCGATCCGGGCGCGCCGTCGGTGACGCCTCCCGCCGCATTGGTGCTCGATCAGGTGCCCGCGGTGCCGCAGGCGCTCGCCGATGCGACGCGGCCCTATCTGGAAGCGCGGTCGGCGGTGTTTCGGGGCTGGGCGCCGGCGAGCAAGGGCGCGCTGATCACGACGCGGTTCGGCAATACCTCGCAGGTGCACGAGGTGGCGGCGCCGATGGGCGATCGGCGGCAGCGCTCGTTCGAGAGCGATACGATCGCGGCGGCGAGCTATGCGCGCCGCAAGGGCGACGTCCTCGTCGTGCAGAAGGATGTCGGCGGCAGCGAATTCTGGCAGCTCTATACGCTCAAGGACGGGCGGCTGACGCTGCTGACCGACGGCAAGAGCCGCAACGAGATCAACGCCTGGAGCCATGACGGCCGCTGGCTCGCCTATACCTCGACGCGGCGGACGGGCTCCGACAGCGACATCTACATCGTCGATCCGCGCGATCCCAAGAGCGATCGGCTCGTCGCGCAGGTCAGCGGCGGCGGCTGGAGCCTGCTCGATTTCACCGCCGACGGCACCAGCGCGGTGGTGGCGAACCAGATTTCGGTGAACAAGAGCGACCTCTTTTTCATGGATGTCGCCAGCGGTACGATGCGGCCGATCGGCGACCATTCCAAGGCGATCGCATACGGCGACGCCAAATTCTCCTATGACGGCATCCTCTGGGTGACCTCGGACGAGGGTTCGGACTTCCTGCGGCTGGGCCGGATCAACGTCACGAGCGGGCGCTTCATTCCGGTGGGGAACGAGCCCAGATGGGACGTCGCCGACTTCGACGTTTCGGCCGACGGCAAGCAGATTGCCTATGTGCTCAACGAGGAGGGCGTCGATCGGCTCAAGCTGCTCGATACGACGAGCGGCGCGGTGCGCGCCGTGACCGCGCTGCCCGCCGGCACGATCGGCACGCTGCAATTCGCGCCGTGGGGCGCGCTCGGCTTCACGCTCTCGAGCGCCAAGTCGCCGGCCGACACCTACGCGCTCGATCCGGCGACGCTGGCGGTGACGCGCTGGACGATGAGCGAGACCGGCGGGCTGGACGCCTCGCGCAATGTCGAGCCGGAGCTGATCAAGGCGAAGAGCTTCGACGGGCTCGAGGTCTCCGGCTTCCTCTATCGCCCCGACGCGGCGAAATTCCCGGGCAAGCGACCGCTGGTCGTCAGCATCCACGGCGGGCCGGAGGGCGAGGCGACGCCGGGCTTCCTCGGCCGCAGCAATTATCTGGTCAACGAGCTCGGCATCGCGCTCTTCCTGCCCAACGTGCGCGGCTCGACGGGCTTCGGAAAGCGCTTCGTCGCGCTGGATAACGGGCCGTTCAAGCGCGAGGATTCGGTCAGGGACATCGGCGCCTTCCTCGATCGCCTCGCCGCCGACCCGGCGATCGACGCCGCGCGGATCGCCGAGACCGGGGGCAGCTACGGCGGCTATATGTGCTACGCCGCCGCGATCCGCTACGGCGCGCGGCTGAAGGCGGCGAGCTGCATCGTCGCCATCTCCAACTTCGTCACCTTCCTGCAAAATACGCAAGGCTATCGGCGCGACCTCCGCCGCGTCGAATATGGCGACGAGCGCGATCCGAAACAGGGCGCCAAGCTGATCGCGATCTCGCCGCTGACGCACGCCGCCGATCTCAAGATCCCGCTGATGGTGACGACGGGCGGCAACGATCCGCGCGTGCCGCCGTCCGAGGCCGATCAGATGGTCAAGGCGGTGCGCGCCAACAACGTGCCCGCCTGGGCGATGCTGGCCAAGGACGAGGGGCACGGCTATTCCAAGAAGGACAATGTCGATTATCAATTCTGGGCGACGATCCTGTTCTGGCAGCGCAACCTGATCGGCGCGGAGGCGCGTTGACGCCGGGTTCAGAGCGCGTTCAACGCAGCTTCGGCAGAATGGCCGTTATGCAAAGACTGATCCTCTCGCTCGGCATGGCGCTCGCCACCGTTCCCGCTCTGGCCGCCCCCGTTCCTGCTCCCGGCGCGTCTGCCGATCTCGCGCAGGTGCAGGCGCATCTGCGCGCGGTGACCACGATGGTCGCCGATTTCAGCCAGACCGACGCCGCCGGCCAGACGCGGACGGGCACGCTGACGCTCAAGCAGCCGGGGCGCATCCGCTTCCAATATGCGCCGGGCGTGCCGCTGCTGATCGTCGGCGACGGCAAGGCGCTGACGATGATCGATTACAAGGTCGCACAGGTCTCGCGCTGGCCGATCGGCGATTCGCCGCTGTCGATCCTGCTCGATCCCGGCAAGGATGTGTCGCGCTATGTGCAGGTGGTGCCCTTGCCCGCGAACGGCAGCCTGCGCGAATTTCCGCAGGGACGGCTGGTCGTCACCGGGCGCGATCCCAGGCATCCCGAGTTCGGCACGATCACGATCGGCTTCACCCGCGCCGTCGCGGCGCCGGGCGGGCTGGTGCTGGCGGGGTGGACCGTCGCCGACGCGCAGGGCGGACGATCGACCGTGGTGCTGAGCAACCAGCGCTTCAACGTGCCGGTCAGCGACCGCACATTCCTGTGGCGCGATCCGCGGCCGAACGCGCGCCCGCGATAGGCGTGACGGGCGGTAAAAGCGGAGGTTCGCTCGGCCGCGATGCCACGGTTTCGATTGTGTGGAGCGTTTCTGTCTGCACTCATTCATGGAGGCGACAGGATTGCTGGCCTAATCCGCAGGTGCGGTCGCGGAGCCGCCCCCGGGATTCCCCCCTGTTGCTCGAGGGCATAAGCTTCGCCTCCTGCCTGCGCGACGAACGCCAGGTCGGCCCTCGCTCCATGCCCCCGGAGCGAGGGCCATTCCTTCTTGATTGGCCTCAGGCGCCGGCGCGGGCATTCGCCCGCTTGGCTTTCCTCCCCGCCGTGTGGCGGGTCCGGACGCGCGTTCGCGCTTGCGGAGCTTCGCTCCGTTGCTCAATATCGAGGGGCTTGCTGGCAAAGCCGGCGGGGCGGCGCTACATCGCGCGGCGATGACCGCGCTCAAGATCGCATCCTGGAATATCAATTCGGTGCGCGCGCGGATCGGGATCGTCGAACGCTTTCTCACCGAGCAGCAGCCCGACGTATTGTGCTTGCAGGAAACCAAGGCGATGGACGATGTCTTTCCGGCGGAGCCCTTCCGCGCGCTTGGATATCGCCACCAGCGGCTGCATGGGCAGAAGATGCACCATGGCGTCGCGATCCTGAGCAAGATCCCGATCCACGATGTCGACGACGCCTGCTGGCGCTATGACTGGCAGGATAATGGCGAGGCGCGGCATGTCGGCGTGCGGCTGGATCTCGGGGCGGGCGGGAGCTTCCGGATCGAGAACGTCTATGTGCCCGCGGGCGGCGACATCCCCGATCCGGCGGTCAACCCCAAATTCGCGCAGAAGCTGGCGTTCGTCGAACGGATGACGCGCTGGGCGGAGTGCCTGGCCGAGCCGACGTTGCTGGTCGGCGATTTCAACATCGCGCCGCTGGAATCGGATGTGTGGAGCCACAAGGCGCTGCTCGACGTCGTCAGCCATACGCCGGTCGAGGTCGCGGCGCTCGGCGGGCTGGCGGCGGCGCACGACTGGGTCGATCTCGGGCGGCATTTCTATCCGGCACCGCAGCGGCTGTTCACCTGGTGGAGCTATCGTTCGCCCGATTGGACGGTCAACGATCGCGGGCGGCGGCTCGATCATATGTGGGCGAGCGCGGCCATGGCGGCGCGCGCGACCGGGCACAGGGTGCACGAGGATTGCCGCGCGTGGCTCAAGCCATCGGATCATGTTCCCCTGGTCACCGAGTTCGCGGTGTGAGCGGTAACGCGAGGGCGGCGGCGCGCGCGATCGATGCGCTGCGGCGCGGCTGGCCGATTCGGATATCGGGCGAGGATGGCGCGATCAGCGTGCTGGCGATCGAGACGGTGGACAGGCTGCGGCTGGCGGCGTTCGATCCGCAGTCCAGTGCGGGGGTGCTGCTGTCGGCGGAGCGCGCGGCGACGCTCAAGCTCGCCAACCAGCGCGACGCCGCGACGCCCGGCATTCCCACGCTGATCGCGCGCAGCCCGTGGCTCGATCTCGGCGCGGCGGTGGCGCTGGCCGATCCGGCCGCCGATCTGGCCAACCCGCTCAAGGGGCCGTATCGCGCCGCGCCGCTCGCGGCGGTGGCGGCGGCCGATGC
>NZ_CAHJXD010000173.1 GCF_903644055.1 Sphingomonas bacterium
CCACGCGCCCGATCAACCCGTCCGGGCCGCGCACCGGCTGGCCGGCGCGGACGCCGTCGCGGCTCCCCGCCGCGAGCGTCGCGTAGCGCCGCTGCCCGCTCGGATTCGATCCGACGATCCGCGCGACCGCGATCGGCGGGCCGCTCTCGCCGAGGATGCGGAGCATGCGGTGGAGCCGGCGATTGTCGGCGGCGGCGATCTGCGCCTGCACCAGCGCGCGGCGCGCCTCCACCAGCTCGCGCTCCAGGATGACGTTGCGCGCGCCCGCCTGCCAGTAGCTGCCGAGCGTACCGCCCAGCGCATCGCCCCCCCGCACCACCGTTCGGGTCACGTTGGAAAAAGGCGCGGTCAGGTCCAGCGCCAGCCCGCGAATGCCCTGGAAGGCGACGGGATCGAAGCGCGCGACCAGCAGCAGCGCCAGCCCCGCGACGATGCCCATCCCCGCCGCGACATAGCCGAAGAACAGCCCTTGCGAGATGCGTCGCGAAAAGCCGCGGCCGCGGTGGCGAGGCGGCGCCATGATCGCTGCCCCCCGGTCAGCCCTCAGGCGGTGTGGAGCACGCCACGGAACATCGGATCCTCGAGCGCGCGCCCGGTGCCGAGCGCGACGCAGGTCAGGGGATTGTCGGCGATCGTCACGGGCAGCCCCGTCGCCTCGCGCAGCACCTCGTCGATGCCCTCCAGCAGCGCGCCGCCGCCGGTGAGCACGATACCCTGATCGACGATGTCGGCGGCCAGTTCGGGGGCGGTGTTTTCCAGCGCCATGCGCACACCCTCGACGATCGCCGACACGGGCTCGGACAAAGCCTCGGCGATCTGCGCCTGCGTGATCTCGATTTCCTTGGGCACGCCGTTGACGAGATCGCGGCCCTTGATCTGGATGCGCTGGCCGACCCCGTCCTTGGGCATGCGCGCGATGCCGTGCTGCTGCTTGATCCGCTCGGCGGTCGCCTCGCCGATCAGCAGATTATGGTTGCGGCGGACGTAGGAGCCGATCGCCTCGTCCATCTTGTCGCCGCCGACGCGGACGCTGGTGGTGTAGGCGAGGCCGCGCAGCGAGAGTACCGCGACCTCGGTGGTGCCGCCGCCGATATCGACGACCATCGATCCGATCGGTTCGGTCACGGGCATGTCGGCGCCGATCGCGGCGGCCATCGGCTCCTCGATCAGGAAGACCTGGCTCGCGCCCGCGTTCGATGCGGCATCGCGGATCGCGCGGCGCTCGACCTTGGTCGATCCCGAGGGCACGCAGATGATGATCTCGGGCCAGCGCGGGAAGCGGCGCTTGCCGTGGACCTTGTGGATGAAATGCTTGATCATCTGCTCGGCGATGTCGATGTCGGCGATCACGCCGTCGCGGAGCGGGCGGATGACCTCGATATGCTCGGGCGTCTTGCCCATCATCAGCTTGGCGTCGTCGCCGACCGCGCGGACCCGCTTGACCCCGCTCACGGTCTCGATCGCCACAACCGAAGGCTCGTCGAGCACGATGCCACGGCCGCGCACATAGACCAGAGTGTTCGCCGTACCGAGATCGATCGCCATGTCGTGCGACATGAATTTGAGCCAGCGCATCAAGGGGCAATGTCCGTCAGAGTTTGTTCCGCCGCCACGCCGAAACGGTGGATAAGCGCATGTCGCCGGGTCGCGGAAGCGCGTCGATTGGGCTAGACCCTATCCCATGTCAATACGCCGGCTCCCCGAGCATCTCGTCAACCGCATCGCCGCCGGCGAGGTCGTCGAGCGCCCCGCGAGCGCGCTCAAGGAGCTCGTCGAAAATGCGATCGACGCGGGTGCTGGCAGCATCGCGATCCGCCTCGCCGAAGGGGGAATCGCGGGCATCGAGGTGATCGACGACGGCTGCGGCATGGCGCCCGCCGACATGGCGCTGGCGCTGGAGCGGCACGCGACGTCCAAGCTCCCCGAAAGCCTGCTGGTCGACGGCGCGATCGAAGGGGTCGAGACGCTCGGTTTTCGCGGCGAGGCGCTGCCCTCGATCGCCAGCGTCGCGCGGCTGACGATCGAGAGCCGGGTGCGCGGGCAGGAAGGCTGGCGGCGCACCATCGACAATGGCGCGCTCGTCGCCGAGGGCCCCGCGGCGCTGCCGCCGGGGACGCGGATCAAGGTCGAGGGCCTGTTCGCGCGCGTGCCGGCGCGCGCCAAGTTCCTGCGCTCGCCGCGCGCCGAATATGGCGCCTGCGTCGATATCGTCAAACGGCTGGCGATGGCGCGGCCCGCGATCGGCTTCACGCTGGAGCATGACGGCCGCCGCAGCCTCGCCGTCCAGCCCGGCGAGACGCGGCCCGAGCGCGTCGCGGCGCTGACCGATCGCGAGCTGGTGCGCAATTCGGTGGCGATCGATCATCTGCGCGGCGAAGTGCGGCTCGGCGGCGTCGCGGGGCTGCCGACGTTCAGCCGGGGAGTCGCCGATCACCAGTTCCTGTTCGTCAACGGCCGCCCGGTGAAGGACCGGCTGCTGATCGGCAGCGTGCGCGCCGCCTATCAGGACCTGCTCGCGCGCGACCGGCACCCGATCGTCGCCTTGTTCGTCGAGCTGCCGGCGGCGGAGGTCGACGTCAACGTCCATCCCGCCAAGACCGAGGTGCGGTTTCGCGAGGCGGCGCTGGTGCGCGGGCTGATCGTCGGCGGCTTACGCGCCGCGCTCGACGCGGCGGGGCACCGGAGCGCGCATCGGGTCAGCGCGGGAGCGCTCGGCGCGTGGCGGCAGGAGCCTTCATCCTTGCCGGGCGACGGATCGGCGGAGAGGTTCGCCGCGACCGAAAGCCACAGCGATTCTGGCTTTCGTGGCTTTCGTGGCCTTCCGTCGCCCGCCGGCGGCGGCCGGGAATTTCCGTTGCAGAGCGCGGTCTGGGATCGCGTCGCCGATTTCGCGCTCCCCGCCGGCCGCGCCGAAACCGCCGAGACCCCGCCACCGTCCGTTGCCCACCCGCTGGGCATCGCGCGCGGGCAGATCGCCGCGACCTATATCGTCGCCGAAGCCGCCGACGGCCTCGTCCTCGTCGACCAGCATGCCGCGCACGAGCGGCTGGTGCTCGAGCGGATGCGGCGCGCGATGGCCGATGGCGGGGTGGCACGCCAGGCCCTGCTGCTGCCCGAGGTGGTCGAGCTCGACGAGCCCGCCTGCGACCGACTGGAGGCGCGTATCGCGGAGCTGGGCGAGATGGGGCTGGAGCTCGAACGCTTCGGCCCGCGCGCGATGCTGGTCCGCGCGGCGCCCGCATTGCTCGGGCCGAGCGACGTGCGCGGGCTGGTCACCGATCTCGCCGACGAACTCGCCGCCTATGACGAAGCGCTGAGCCTCAAGGAACGGCTCGACCATGTCGCCGCGACGATGGCCTGCCACGGCTCGGTCCGCGCCGGCCGCACGCTGACGGGCGCCGAGATGAACGCGCTGCTCCGCGAGATGGAGGTCACGCCCCGCTCCGGCCAATGCAACCATGGCCGCCCGACCTGGATCAAGCTGGCGCACGGCGACATCGAGAAATTGTTCGGCCGGAAATAGCGCCGATGCCGCGCCGGACTGCCGCCTGCGCGCGAACGACGAGCGAGGGTGGAAGCGGGCCATCATGGCCAGCCCGATAAGCATAAGCGGGATCATCAGATCGATCACCCATGCAATGTACACTGTTTGTTCTGTAAAGTCAATCCCCGCCGAACGGAAATCCGTCTGCCCGCCTTGCGCCCATGCCGCCCCTAGTGGCGGGCAACCTTGTGCGTCAGACATGCGGGCCTGACCTCTAAAAACGAGCCGGGCGGGCGGGACGCTCCACGGCACCGCGGCGGCTTGCCTCGAAGAGGCGGATCGCCCAGGGGCTGCGACCGGCAGCAGGTTTGGGAGACAGAGGATGTTCCGCACGCTCGACGAGAAGGTTTCGGTCGCCGGCCAGATCACGCCCGCCGACGTCGCGGCGGCGGCGGCGCAGGGCTATGCGGCGATCGTCAACAACCGGCCCGACGGCGAGGAGCCCGGGCAGGTGCCGGGCGCCGAGATCGCGGCGGCGGCGGCGGCGGCGGGGCTGGCCTATAGCGCGATCCCGGTCGATCATTCGGGGTTCGATCAGCGGCAGATCGATGCGATGGCGGCGGCGCTGGATGCCGCGGGCGGGCCGGTGCTCGCCTTCTGCCGATCGGGGACGCGATCGACCTATCTGTGGGCGCTCGCCAGCGCGAAGATGGGCGCGCCGGCCGAGGGTCTGGTCGCGAAGGCGGCCGCGCAGGGCTATGATCTCGGCCCGTTGCGGCCGATGCTGGACAGCCTCTAGGATGGGGAACCGTTTCAGATCGCCTCGGGCGCGCGCGTCAGGTTAAGGAACACGTCCTCCAGATCGGCCTCGTGCGTCGAGACGTCGACGATGCCGAGCCCCGCCGATTGCAGCGCCGCCAGCACCTCGCCCGCGTTCACCTTGTCCTTCGAATAGGTGATCACGACGGTGCGATCTCCCTTCAGCGCGATCTTCTCGAAACAGGGGGCCCGGGGCACCTCGGTCAGGTCGCGGTCGACGGTGACCGAGACCGCCTTCTCCTGCGCCATCGAGAGCAATTGCGGGGTCGGCTGGTTGGCGATCACGCGGCCGTGGTTGATGATCGCTATGCGATCGCACAATTCCTCGGCCTCCTCGAGATAATGGGTGGTCAGCACCACCGTCGTTCCGCTTGCGTTCAATTCGCGGACATAATCCCAGAGCTGCTGGCGGAGCTGGATATCGACGCCCGCGGTCGGCTCGTCGAGCACCAGCACGGGCGGGTTGTGAACCAAAGCCTTGGCGACGAGCAGCCGCCGCTTCATGCCACCCGAAAGCGTGCGCGCATAGGCGTTGGCCTTGTCTTCCAGATGGACCTTGCGCAGCAGTTCCAACGATCGCCGCTTGCCCTTGGGCACGCCATAGAGCCCGCCGTAGATCTCCAGCATCTCGAACGGCGTGAAGAAGGGATCGAACAATATCTCCTGCGGCACGATGCCGATCGAGGCCTTGGCGTTGCGCGGATGCGCGTCGATGTCGAAGCCCCAGATCGAGGCGCGCCCGGCGGTCTTCACGACCATGCCGGCCAGGATGTTGATCAGCGTCGATTTGCCCGCGCCGTTGGGGCCGAGCAGCCCGAACATGCTCCCGCGCGGCACATCCAGCGTGACGTCGGTCAGCGCCTGCTTGCCGCCTTTGTAGGTCTTGGAAAGCCCCGCGATCGCGATCGCCGCTTCGGTCCCTGTGTCGGTCATCGGCTCGGCGCATAGGCGCGCGAGGCGGAGCGGGCAATTGCTCTCGGCCTGCGCGATTGCTATCGTCGCGGCTTATGCAGGCAGCCCCCGAAACCACCCTCGTCAGCGTTCCCCGGGTCGTCTGCGACGGCGCGACCGACATCCCCGGCGGTGCCGCGCTCGGCCACCCCCGCGTGTTCCTGGAGATCGACGAGAAGGGCTATGTCGATTGCGGCTATTGCGACCGGCGCTTCATCCTGAAGGGCGGGGCGGCGGACGGAGCGCACTGATTGGCCGAGAAGCGTTTGCCTGTCCTGAATATCCTGATCACGTCGGGTCTAGCCGCTGCGATTGGCGCTTTTGGCGCTGGAGCGGCCGAGTTGATAAAAGAGCGGCGAGCGATCGAGATGCAGCGTTGCGAACTGGCGGCACAGCTCCTGGAAGATGAAACTCCGAACGCCGGCCTTGACGAAGGACGTCGGCGGCACGACGTGGAACTGGCGTCGCATCGCTTCGAGCTTTGCATGGAGGGCGGACGATGATGAGCTTCTGGATAGGTTTGTTCGTAGCCGGGTTGGCGGTGGCCATGTACGGTCTGTACGAGAAGGGTAAGGAAGTCGGCCGACAGGAAAGAGAGAGGAAGCTCGATCTTTAAAGTCGACGGTACGGGTGACGCCCAAGGCATAACCTCCTACATTCAGCCGATGAGCACCACCGATCCCCGCAGCATCCTCTACGCCACCCTCGAACCCGAAGCGGCACTCCGCCTCACCGCTGACGCGCTCAGAAGCTGCGACGATGGCGAGCTCTATCTCCAGCATATCGTCAGCGAGGCGTTCGGTTTCGATGACGGGCGGCTGAAGACCGCCGACTATAACACGCAATCGGGCTTCGGCCTGCGCGGGCTCTCGGGCGAGACCACCGCGTTCGCGCACGCCAACGAAATCTCGGAGGCCGCGATCCGCCGCGCCGCCGAGACGATGACCCTGCTCGATCCCGCCAAGCGCGCGCGCGAGGCCGCCCCGCGCCGCACCAACGCCGCGCTCTACACGGGCAGCGATCCACTCTCCGCCGTGCCATTCGCGCGCAAGGTCGCGCTCTGTCAGCAGATCGACGCCGCCGCGCGCGCGCGCGATCCGCGCATCGCGCAGGTGACGGTCGGGCTCTCGGGATCGTGGAGCGTCGTCGAGATCGTCCGCCCCGACGGCTTCGTCGCGACCGACATCCGCCCGCTCGTCCGCCTCAACGTCGGCATCGTCGTCGAACAGAACGGGCGGCGCGAGAGCGGCTATTTCGGATTGGGCGGCCGCTACCTCTACGATCGGCTGTTCCTGCCCGAGACGTGGAATCGCGGGATCGACGAGGCGCTCAAGCAGGCCTTGGTCAATCTCGAGAGCGTCCCCGCACCCGCCGGCGAGATGACCGTGGTCTGCGGCCCCGGCTGGCCCGGCGTGCTGCTGCACGAGGCGGTCGGCCATGGGCTGGAGGGCGATTTCAACCGCAAGGGCTCGTCGGCGTTCGCGGGCCGGATCGGCGAGCGCGTCGCGGCGCCCGGCGTGACGGTGGTCGACGACGGCTCGCTCGCCGACCGGCGCGGCAGCCTGACGATCGACGACGAGGGCACGCCGACCCAGACCAATGTGCTGATCGAGGATGGCATCCTCAAGGGTTATATCCAGGATCGCCTCAACGCGCGGCTGATGGGGGTCGCCCCCACCGGCAACGGCCGCCGCGAAAGCTTCGCGCACGCGCCGATGCCGCGCATGACCAACACCTTCATGTACGGCGGCAAGGACGATCCCGCCGAGATCCTGTCGCGGGTCAAGAACGGCATCTACGCCAAGAGCTTCGGCGGCGGGCAGGTGGATATCACCAGCGGCAAGTTCGTCTTCTCCTGCACAGAGGCGTACAAGATCGAGAACGGCCGCCTCGGGCCGCCGATCAAGGGCGCGACGCTGATCGGCGACGGCCCGACCGTGCTCACCAGGGTCGCCGCGATCGGCAACGACATGGCGCTGGACGAGGGCGTCGGCGTCTGCGGCAAGGGCGGCCAGTCGGTCCCCGCGGGCGTCGGCCAGCCGACCTTGCTGATCGAGGGGCTGACCGTCGGCGGGACGGCGGCTTGATCGTCTCCCCTCCCGCATGCGGGAGGGGTCGGGGGTGGGGCGGCCTCGATCGGTCGACTCACGCTTTTCCATGAGCGCCGCCCCGCCCCTCGATCCCCTCCCGCATGCGGGAGGGGAAGACGCGATCGCCCTCGCGCTCGGGGGCGGCGCCGCGCTCGGCTGGGCGCATATCGGCGTGCTGCGCGTGCTGGCGGAGGAGGGCATCGCGGTCGGCGCGGTCGCGGGCACGTCGATCGGCGCGATCGCCGCAATCTGTCTCGCCGCCGATCGGCTCGACGTGCTCGAAGGAATCGCGACCGGCGCGACGCGGCGTCATGTTTTCGGCTATCTCGATCCGCACCTCGGGCGCGGCGCCTTGCTCGGCGGGCGCGGAATCGCGCGGCGGCTCCGCGAGCATCTCGGCGACGTCCGGCTGGAGGCGCTCCGCATGCCTGTCAGCATCGTCGCCGCCGATATCGATCGATCGGAGGAAGTGCGGCTGACGGTAGGGCCGGCGATCGCCGCCGTGCAGGCGTCGATCGCCTTGCCCGGGCTGTTTCGCCCGGTCGCGATCGACGGGCGGCTGCTGGTCGATGGCGGGATGGTCGCGTGCGTGCCGCTCGCCGCCGCGCGGGCTATCGCCCCCGCGCTGCCTCTGGTCGCGGTCAGCCTGCTCGATGCCGCGGCGCGCCCCGGCC
>NZ_CAHJXD010000174.1 GCF_903644055.1 Sphingomonas bacterium
TGACTTCAGCCTTACCCGCTCATGCTGAGGTGAGACCGAGTAGCTCCGCAGGAGCGTATCGAGGGCTCGTATCGAAGCACGGCTCCAGGGCATGTCCTTCGATAAGGCTCTCGACAGGCTCGATCCCTACTCAGGATGAGCGGAGGAGTGGGTCAATCTAAAGTTATCCTCCCAGAGGCTGTCCTGTTCAAGCTGAAACGTCACCCCGGCCTTGTTCCGGGGTCCCGCTTCTTCTTCAGCGTTGGCAGGCAGCGGGACCCCGGATCAAGTCCGGGGTGACGAGAGTGCAACGACAGACTCAAACCGGAGGCTCAGGCGGCCTGCGTCAATTTGTTGCGAAGCTGGCGGGGCGATTCGGCGAACCAGCGGTAGCAGCTGCGCGACAGCACCGAGGCCTCCGAATAGCCCAGCATTTCGGCCACCCGGATCAGCGGAACCTCGGGCTGGCGCAGGTAGCGCAACGCGACGTCGCGCCGAACGCTATCCTTGATCATCTCGAAACATTCGCCCTCCTCGCGCAGCCGGCGTTGCAGCGTGCGCGGGTGCAGCCCGAGCGTCGAGGCGACGCGGCTGTTCGTGCATTGCCCGGCGACGAGAAGCTTCGCCACGATCGAGCGGACCCGGGTCGTCATCGTCGTCGCGGCCGATGGAAAGCGCGTATCGATGAACGTCGTCGCCAGTTCGTACAATTGCGGATCGGGATCGCTGATCGAGCGCGCGAGATCATGATCGTAAAAGAACAGCCCGCTGGAAGACTGGCCGAAACGCACGACGCCGTTGAAATGCGCGCGATAGACCGCGATCGGCGCCAGCGGCTCGTGGCTGAACCAGATTTCGCACGCCCGCGCCTGCGCGCCGCTGATCGAAATGGCGGCATGCTGGGTCAGCAGCAGCGCCTGTTCGACCGTCTGCCGCTGATACGGCAGATGCGCGAGCAGGATTTCGAAGCGGAGGAAGGTACGCCCCGCGCCCCATTCGGGTTCGAGGCAGATCCGCGCCGAAGGACTGTAGGCCTGGATATGTTCGGCACAGTAGCGGAAGGCATCGCCGAGCGTCGAGGAATTGCGCATGACGATCTCGAGCGGACCGAGCACCTTCGCCCCGCCCTGCGCGGCGCCGAGCCGCAATCCGAAATCGGGGCAGCCGAGCTCGCTCGCGCAACGCTCCAGCAGATGCACCATCAACCGATAGGAGATCACCGCGTTGCGATTGTCGAGCAGCGCCGGATCGATCTGGGCGCGCGCCAGGATCGCCGCGGGATCGCCGCCGAGGCTGGTGACGACCTCGTTGAAACTGCGCAGCGCATCGATCCGGACGACGGCCGCCCCGCCCTCGTCGTGCGTATGGGGATTGTTGCCGACATAGCCGTCGACATGCTCGATCATCATAAACCTCTCCCGCGCCCCCGATCTCACGTCGGCCGATCCGGGTCCACTACCATCGCATGGTCGGTGGTTTCACCGCACAATGCCACCGGTTTTTTGGAAAACGCATCCTGATTTTTGCACAATGCGGCGGGGAATGCCACCTTGTCCGTCCGCTGGAGCCGCGCATCTGTCGCTTCTCATCAAGACGATGATCGAATCCGGCCGCAGACGATCCTGGTTCAGGCCAGGCAGGGCAGGAGTCGCGCCATTCATAACCGGCCCACCGCCGAGGCGGCCACGAATCGGGGGACGGCCGCGTCCCTGTTCGAGCCGTTCACGCTCGGCCGCGCCACGCTGTCCAACCGAATCGCGATGGCACCGATGACGCGCGGCTACGCCTCGAACGGCGTTCCCGGCGAAAATGTCGCCGAATATTACCGGCGTCGCGCGCAGGGCGGCGTGGGGCTGATCATCACCGAAGGCACCTGGATTGCGCACCCCGCCGCCTCGAACGAGGCGAGTATCCCCGATTTCCATGGCGAGGCGCTGCGCGGCTGGCGCCGCGTCGTCGAGGCGGTCCATGAAGCGGGTGGCAGGATCATGCCGCAGCTCTGGCATGTCGGCCTGATCCACAAAAAGCCGCCGGAGCACCGCCGGGTCGGCGAAACGCCGGCGCAATCGCATCATATCGGACCCTCCGGCATCTCGGGCGGGGTGGGCGTGCCGCTGTTCGATGCCACGGCGCCGATGTCGCTTGCCGATGTGGATTCGGTGATCGAGGCCTTCGCCGCCGCCGCGCGCGCGGCGATGGACCTCGGTTTCGACGGCGTCGCGCTCCATGGTGCGCATGGCTACATCATCGATCAATTCCTCTGGCACGCCACCAACCGGCGGACCGATCGCTACGGCGGCAGCCATCGCGATCGCGCGACGTTCGCCGCCGAGATCGTGGCGGAGATCCGCCGCCGCACCGCTCCCGATTTCCCGATCATATTGCGCTATTCGCAGTGGAAGCTGCACGATTATGACGCGCGGCTGGCCGAAAATCCCATGGAGCTTGAAGCCCTGCTCGCGCCGATCGCGGAGGCCGGCGTCGATCTGATCGATTGTTCGCAGCGGCGTTTCTGGGAGCCGACGTTCGCGGGCTCCGATCTCAATCTGGCGGGATGGACCAAGCGGCTCACCGGCAAGCCGACCATGACCGTCGGCTCGGTAGGGCTCGATCGCGATTTCATGAGCTCGCTGTTCGATCGCGACAAATCGGCGGGCACCACCGATCTGGTTCGGCTCGTCGCGATGTTCGAGCGGGGCGATTTCGATCTCGTCGGGGTCGGCCGGGCGCTGATCGTCGATCCCGAATGGACGCGGAAGGTGAAGGAGGATCGCATGGACGAGCTGCTTCCCTACGACTCACGGGCTCTGGAGGCGCTCATCTGATGACCGGACATTGGGACGAGGAAACCGATCTGATCGTGATCGGCAGCGGCGGCGGCGCCTTTGCCGCCGCGCTGGCGGCGGTGAATGCCGGGCTTTCGGTGATCATCTTCGAGAAGGGATCGCGCTTCGGCGGGTCGACGGCAATGTCCGGCGGCATCCTGTGGCTGCCCGGCAATCCGGTGCTGAAGCGTACCGGCGATTCGGATAGCATCGCGGAAGGGAGAACCTATCTCGACGCCCTGATCGGGCAAACCGACCCTTCCTCGACGCCGTCGCGGCGCGAGGCGTTCCTGCAGGCGATCGCGCCGATGGTCGCGATGCTGGAGGGCGAGGGGCTGAAATTCTATGCCTGCGAGGGCTATTCGGATTATTATGACGATCTGCCCGGTGGTCATTCGGCCGGACGCGCGATCGGCGCGAAGATGATCTCGGCCAAGCGGCTCGGCGACGATCGCGACAGGCTCCAACTGCTCCCCGGCTGGAACCTGCCGATCGCGACCGACGAATTCGCGGCGATGTCGCTCGCGGCGCGCACGATCAAGGGCAAGATCATGACGCTGCGCGTCGCCGCGCGCTCGCTGCGGCAGAAGCTGGAGGGTGCCCCGCTATATTTCCGGGGTGCGGCGTTGCAGGCGCGGATGCTGCTCGCGGTGCGCAAGCGCGGCATCGATCTGCGCGCGAAAAGCCCGGTCGCGGGGCTGATCGAGGAAGACGGCGCGATCACCGGCGTGCGAATCACGCCGAAGGATGGCGAGGAGCGGCGGGTCCGCGCCCGCCGCGGCGTGCTGATCGCGGCGGGCGGCTATGCGCGCAATCCCGATCTGCGGCGGCGGCATCAGCAATTGGGGTCCGGATCGGATTGGACGATGGCCAATCCCGGCGACACCGGCGATCTGCTTACCGAGGCGATCGCGCACGGCGCCGCCACCGCGCATCTCGACCAGAGCTGGTGGGTTCCGGTTTCGCTCAAGGCCAACGGGCAGATCGCGGGCTTCCATTCGCCGCAGGAGATGCAGAAGCCCTATTGCATCACCGTCAACGCCAAGGGCGCGCGGTTCGTGAACGAAGGCGCATCCTATATGGAGCTCGGCCAGGCGATGCGCGCGCACGACGGCGTCCCCGCGTGGGTGGTGATGGATGCCCGCCATCGGCGCTATTATCCCTGGGGCGCGGTGCCGCCGCGCGTGATGCCCGGGAGCTGGTTGAAGTCCGGCTATATGAAGCGCGCCGGCACGATCGAGGAGCTCGCCGCGCAATGCGGGATCGATGCCGAGGGACTGAAGCGCACGGTCGAACGCTTCAATCGCTTCGCGCATGCGGGCCGCGACGAGGACTTTCATCGCGGCGATCGCGCCTATGATCGCTACCAGGCGGATCCCCGGGTGAAGCCCAACCCTTCGCTCGGCGCGATCGAGCAGGCGCCCTTCTACGCGGTTCGGATCGTGCCCGGCGACGTCGGCACTGCGGGCGGGCTGATGGCCGACGAGGATGGCCGCGTACTGCGCGCCGACGGATCGCCGATCGCGGGACTGTATGTGACGGGCAATGCCTCGGCGCCGGTGTTCGGCTCTACCTATCCGGGGCCGGGTGCCAGCATCGCCGCGTCTTTCGTTTTCGGCTATCGCGCGGCCCGCCACGCCGCTGGAGCAAATCATGTCTGATCTCGTCGTCCACCATCTCGGCATATCGCAATCCGAACGGATCGTGTGGCTCTGCGAGGAACTGGAACTGCCCTATACGCTGGTCCGCTACGATCGGGACCCCGCCACGCGGATGGCGCCGGAAGCCTATCGGGCGCTGCATCCGATCGGGATCGCCCCGGTCGTCGAAGTGGATGGCCTGATGCTCGCCGAATCGGGCGCGATCATCGACTATCTGGTAATGAAGCGGGGCGGCGGCCGGCTGACGCTCGCCGTCGACGATCCCGGCTTCGCCGACTGGCTGTTCTGGTTCCACTTCGCGAACGGCACGGTGATGCCCGCCGCGATGATGGGGATCATGGGGAGCCTGCTGGGCATCGACGGCGGCCTGATGGCGACGCTTTCCGAGCGCAGCACGCGGGCGGACGCGCTGGCCGAGACGCATCTGGCGAAGGCGACCTGGTTTGCCGGGGAGAGCTTCACGACCGCCGACATCATGATGGTGTTCCCGCTGACGACGATGCGCGCCTTCGCGCCGCGCGACCTGGCGGCCTTCCCCAACATCCGCGCCTATCTCGCCCGGATCGGCGAGCGTCCCGGCTACCAGCGCGCGATGGCGGCGTGCGAGCCGGGCTTCACCCCGATGCTCGCCTGATCTTCGAGTCGAAATCGACCCGGTTGAATCGCGAGGGATTCCGTTTGGGCTGATTTTCTGATTCAATATGCTGGCTGG
>NZ_CAHJXD010000175.1 GCF_903644055.1 Sphingomonas bacterium
GCGACCGCCAGTAGCTGACCTCCGGGCCGACGACGAACTTGTCGAACTGGCCGTCGAAACCCAGCGCGCCGCCGAACGCGAGCTTGCCGTCGTGCGTGCCCTGGCTGTGGAACCAGTCGCGACCGCCCTGCACCTCGGCGCGGAAGCCGCGGAACGTGCCGTTTTGGCCGATCAGGTCGCCGCTCGCCGGCGTGGCCGGGCTGGCGTCCTGCGCGAGCGCGGCCTGCGACATCATCGTGGTCGATGCCAGAACGGCGGCGGCGATTAGCTTGCGATACATAGATACCTCTTGGTTGAACGTCCCTGTCGTAGCGCTCAAATATCCATGAGGGGTAGAGTTCCCGCGATCATCCAAGAGACATTGGGGTGTGTTATTCGTGAGACAGTCAGCATCAGCTCTTGGATAACTTCGTTCATCTTGGATAAAGCTTAGCCATCACCGCATGCGTACGGCGATGATCTTGCGCAGGGCGAGCATATGTTGGACCGAGTCGGGACCGGCGAGATGCCCGGCGCCGACCGCCACGAATATCGTCCCCGGCCTCGCCAGTCTTTGCGCCAGCGCCTCGGCCCATGCCTGGTCGCGTCGCTTGACGAGCAGGTCGCGCAATTGCGGCGTGAATTCGGGTTCTTCGGCGAAGGCGCGGGCGATCGCGGCGACGTCGCCCTTGATCCAGGCGGCGACCATCCGATCGAAATCGGCGCGCGCCGCCTTGGGATCGTCGAGCGCCGAGACGAGGAAGGCGCGTTGCGCGTTCTCGGGCAAAGCATCGAAGAAACCGAGCTGCTGCTCGGGCGTCTCCAGGCCCTCGATCGGCTTGCCGGCGGCGCGAAACAGCGCCGACAATTGCGGCTCGACGCCCTCGCCGCCGGGGCCGAGCCCGATCCGGCTGAACGAGGCGCCGGTGAGCACGACGGCCGCCGCCCAGCTCTTCATCCGGTCGAGCGTCTCGCTCGGGACGCCGGTCTGCGCCACCAGCGCCGCCAGCGCCTCGCGCTTGGCCGGGGGCACGCGTTCGGCGAGCGGCGGCAGGCCCTTGCCCGTCCCGAGGCTCGCCAGCACGCGCCCCACCTCGCCGGGATCCCGATCGAGCACGGTCTCCAGCATCAGGCTCTGCGCCTGGGCGATCGCCTTGTCGATCGCCGCGTCGCGCCACTTCAGGCCCGCCGGCAGGACGTGAATCGTGCCGAACAGATAGATCGTCGTGTCCGCATCGGCGACCTTCCACAGCGCCGGACGCGGCGGCGCGGGCACCTTGGCGGGGAGGGGGGACGCGGCGAGCAGGGCGAGCGGCAGCGCCCGGAGGATCGTCAAAGGCATGCCCGCGCCTATCGAGCCGCCGCCCCGCGAAGTCCATCGCCGCAACCTCCCTTCCCATCGTCACCCCAGCGAAAGCCGGCGCCTCCCGAAATGGAGCGCACGCCCGGCCTCACGAGATGCCAGCCTGCGCCGGCATGACGGGGAAGGGGGGTGCCCCATGCTTGACCCTCGCCAGCCCCTGCGCCACAGCCGCGCCACCCCGCAGACAAGGTGAGTGCCTCTCTTGGCTGAAGCCAAGCCCCTGAGCTTCCAGCGCCTGATCCTGACGCTCCATGAATATTGGAGCGATCGAGGCTGCGTGATCCTCCAGCCCTACGACATGGAGATGGGCGCGGGCACCTTTCATCCCGCGACGAGCCTGCGCGCGCTTGGCCCCGACCCTTGGAACGCCGCCTTCGTCCAGCCCTCGCGCCGCCCGACCGACGGCCGCTACGGCGAAAACCCCAACCGGCTCGGCCATTATTACCAATATCAGGTGATCCTAAAGCCGTCCCCCGCCGATCTCCAGCAGCTCTATCTCGGCTCGCTCGAGCGGATCGGGATCGACTTCACCGCGCACGACATCCGCTTCGTCGAGGATGATTGGGAAAGCCCGACGCTCGGCGCCTGGGGCCTCGGCTGGGAAGTCTGGTGCGATGGCATGGAGGTGACGCAATTCACCTATTTTCAGCAGGTTGGCGGATATGATTGCAAGCCCGTGGCAGGCGAGCTGACCTATGGGCTCGAGCGGCTGGCGATGTATATCCAGGGCGTCGACCGCGTCTACGATCTCGCGTTCAACGATCATGGGGTGACCTATGGCGACGTCTTCCTCGAAAATGAGAAGCAGTTCAGCGCGTATAATTTCGAGGCGGCGAACACCGACGGCCTGTTCAAGCAATTCGCGCTCGCCGCCGACGAGGCGCGCGCGCTGATCGAGGCGAGGCTTCCGCTGCCCGCCTACGACCAGGCGATCAAGGCCAGCCACATCTTCAACACGCTTCAGGCGCGCGGCGTCATCTCGGTCGCCGAGCGCCAGGCCTATATCGGCCGCGTCCGCGATCTCACCAAGGGCGCCTGCGAGGCCTGGATGGCGCATAACGGATGGGCGGCGTGAGGAGGTTCCCCAAGCTCCTCCCCGGCCCGGGGAGGAATGGCCATGACCGATTTCCTCCTCGAACTCCGCTCCGAGGAAATCCCCGCGCGGATGCAGGACAAGGCCGCCGCCGATCTCGCGCGGCTGTTCGAGGCCGAGATCGCCAAGGCGGGCCTCGCCGCGTCCGGCATCGAAGCCTACGCCACCCCGCGCCGCCTCGCGCTGATCGCGCGCGATCTGCCGCCCGCGACCGAGGCGGTGCGCGAGGAGACCAAGGGCCCCAAGGCCTCCGCGCCGCCGCAGGCGCTGGAAGGCTTCCTCCGCAAGACCGGCCTCGCGCGCGACCAACTCGCCGAGCGCGACGGCACATTGTTCGCGATCGTCGAACGGCCCGGCCGCGCCACCGCGGAGGTGCTTGCCGAGGCGATCCCCGCGATCGTCCTCGCCTTCCCCTGGCCCAAGTCGATGCGCTGGGGCGCGGCCTCGGCCTCCACCGCGTCGCTGCGCTGGGTGCGCCCGTTGCAGGGCATCGTCGCGCTGTTCGGCGAGGAGGTGGTGCCGTTCGCGATCGAGGGCGTGGCGAGCGGCGCCGCGACGGTCGGACACCGCTTCCATCATCCCGGCATCATCACGATCGGCTCGGCGGTCGATTATGCCGCCAAGCTGCGCGCCTGCCACGTCATCCTCGACGCAACCGAGCGGTGCGGGATCATCGAGGACGGGGCGCGCGCGCTCGCCGAGGCGCGGGGGCTGCGCGTCGTCCCCGATGCCGGGCTGGTCGCGGAAAATGCCGGGCTCACCGAATGGCCGGTGCCCCTGCTCGGTGATTTCGATCCGGCCTTCCTCGAGGTGCCGCGCGAGGTGATCCAGCTCACCATGCGCACCAACCAGAAATATTTCGCGCTGGTCGATGGGGCGGGGTCCCTGGCGCCCTACTTCATCTGCACCGCCAATATCGAGGCAAGCGACGGCGGCGCCGGCGTGATCGCGGGCAACCGCAAGGTGCTGGCCGCGCGCCTGTCCGACGCGCGCTTCTTCTGGGACCAGGATCGCAAGGTTCCGCTTAAGGAGCAGGCGAAGAAGCTCGACCGGATCATCTTCCACGAAAGGCTCGGCACCGTCGCCGACAAGGTCGATCGAGTCGCCAAACTGGCGCGCTGGCTGGTGGAAGAGGGGATCGTAAAGCCCCTCCCCTTCAGGGGAGGGGTTGGGGTGGGGGAGTCCGCCTCAATCGCCGCGCGTCCCTCCACAGGCGACCCCCACACCCCGACCCTCTCCCCTGAAGGGGAGAGGGGGAAGCTCGCCGAAATGGCCGAACAGGCCGCACGCCTGTGCAAGGCCGATCTTGTCACCGGCATGGTCGGCGAATTCCCCGAGCTCCAAGGGATCATGGGCGGCCATTACGCGCGCGCCGAGCGGCTTCCCGATGAAGTCGCCGACGCGATCCGCGATCATTACAAGCCGGTCGGACAAGGCGACGATGTGCCGACCGCGCCGGTGACGGTGGCGGTGAGTTTGGCGGATAAGCTGGATACGCTGGCACAATTCTTCGCCGAGGACATGAAGCCTACGGGATCGAAGGATCCGTTCGCGCTGCGCCGTGCGGGTCTCGGTATCCTCGAGCTGCTGGGTCGCAACGTCATCCGGGTGCGCCTTTTCGGCGTCATCGACACCGCCATGACTCTGCGCGGCTTCGCGCATCCGAGTCGGGTCGATGACGTGATGCAGTTCCTGATCGACCGCCTCAAGGTCCAGCAGCGCGAAGCCGGCGTGCGCCACGACCTGATCGACGCGGTGTTCGCGCTCGGCGGCGAGGACGATCTCGTGCGGCTGCTCGCGCGCGTGCAGGCTTTGCAGGCGTTCGTCGGCACCGAGGATGGCGTGAACCTCCTCGCCGGCTACAAGCGCGCCGCGAACATCCTCGCGATCGAGGCGAAGAAGGATGGCGAGGCCGTTTCGGGCTTGACAAATACGAACCAAATGGGTTATGAGATCGTTCCCGAGGAAGAGTCGCTGATCGCGGCACTGGAGGACGCCGAACCCATGGCCGAGGCGGCGATCGAGGCCGAGGATTTCGAGGCGGCGATGCGGACGCTCGCCGGCCTGCGCGCGCCGGTCGATGCCTTCTTCGATCGCGTCACCGTCAACGATGCCGATCGGGCCAAGCGCCGCGCGCGCCTGGCATTGCTCGCGCGGGTGCGCGACGCGATCGATCGCGTCGCGGATTTCTCAAGAATCGCGGGCTAGAATCTGTCCCGTCGACGTTGAACGCTCGTCACCCCGGCCTTTGAGCCGGGGTGACGCTGCCTGCCGACGCTGAGGGGACCAGTTCCGGGGTCCACAGCGCCACTTAGCCGAGCGTATCGGTCTTGCGGCACGGTGGATGCCGGATCAATTCCGGCATGACGGATACTTTGCGGAACATCCCAGACGTTGAACCCGTGGACCCTCGCCCCTAAGGCAAGCCGGTG
>NZ_CAHJXD010000176.1 GCF_903644055.1 Sphingomonas bacterium
CGCCTGCGGCAGCGCACTGCGCTGCGGGGCGCCGGGGGCGAGGCCGCGCATGTCGCTGGGCTGCGTGGGAGACGGCTTGGGTTCGGCCGGCGCGAGCGGTGTCGTCGCGGCGGTGGGATCGGTCACCGTGCCGGGGACGGTCTGCTTCTCTTCGGGCACGGCGCTCGGCGCGCGCGCGATCAGCGCCGCCTGCGGCACGATGTAGGACGGCAGGTTGTTGGCGCCGATCGGGCTGGCGGGCATCAGGCGACCGGTCGGAACGCGCGCCGCCGCCGATGCGGAGGGCGCCGCCTGTGGCATCATCGGCGCGCCGAGCGGCAGCACCTGCGCGCCCAGAGCGCTCACTCCCAAACCCGAAATCAACGCTAAAACACCAAGTTTCATCAAACGGATACGCCCTTGTCCTGCATCAGCTCGGCAAGCTCGCCGCTTTCGTACATCTCCATCATGATGTCCGATCCGCCGACGAATTCGCCCTTCACGTAGAGCTGCGGGATCGTCGGCCAGTCCGAATAGGCCTTGATGCCCTGGCGGATGCCCTGATCCTGCAACACGTCGACCGTCTCGTAGGCGACGCCGATATGTTCGAGGATCGCGATCGCGCGGCTCGAGAAGCCGCATTGCGGGAACAGCGGTGTCCCCTTCATGAACAGCAGCACGTCGTTGGCCTTCACGACGCTGTCGATGCGGGTCTGGGCTTCGGTTGTGGGATCGGTCATGGTCATAGTCCCTCGGGCGGGGTGGCGGTGGTGAGCTGGAGCGCGTGGAGCACGCCCCCCATCCGGCCGCCCAGCGCCTCATAGACGCGCTGGTGCTGGCGAACGCGGGGCAGGCCCCGGAAACTTTCGGAAACGACGCGCGCGGCATAATGGTCGCCGTCGCCCGCGAGATCGTCGATCACGACCTCGGCGTCGGGAATTGCCGTGCGGATCATCGTCTCTATCTCTTGCGCGGACATCGGCATCGCGGGTCTATTCGACCCCGATCAACTGGCGGCGCGCCTCGACGGTGGAGTCGCTCAGCGCCTGGCGGACCTTGCCCTCGTCGATATCGACGCCCGAGCCGACGAGATCGCCGTAGAGCTTGCGCACGACATCCTCGTCGCCCGCTTCCTCGAAATCGGCCTGAACGACCGCTTTGGCATAAGCGTCGGTTTCCTCGGGCGTCAGGCCCATCAGCCCGGCCGCCCAGACGCCGACGAGGCGATTGCGCCGCGCGATGATGCGGAACGCCATTTCCTCGTCCCGCGCGAACTGGCTCTCGAAGGCGCGCTCGCGATCGTCGAACACTGTCATGGCTGCTCCCGGCGATTGTTGCGGCAGAGATAGGATCGCGCACGACCCGGCGCAACCGAGCGAAGGATGTTCAGGCGGCGAGCCAGGGGCGCGCTTCGGCGGTGCGCGCCTCGAACGCGCCGATCGTGTCGGCCATCGCCAGCGTCATGCCGATCTCGTCGAGCCCCTGCATCAGGCAATCGCGGCGGAACGGATCCATCGCGAAGGCGAAGCGATCCTGGAACGGCGTCGTCACCGATCGGCTATCGAGATCGATCGTGATCGGATCGGTCCTCGCGACCTCCAGCAGCCGATCGACCGCCTCCTGCGGCAGCACGATCGTGGCGATGCCGTTCTTGAAGGCGTTGCTCGAGAAGATGTCCGAGAAGCTCGGCGCGATCACCGCCTTGATGCCGAGATCGTTGAGCGCCCAGGCCGCATGCTCGCGGCTGGAACCGCAGCCGAAATTGTCGCCCGCGATCAGGATCGGGCTGCCGGCATAAGCGGGATCGTCGAAGACGTTGCCCGGCTCCGCCCGGATCGTCTCGAACGCGCCCTCGCCGAGGCCCACGCGCGTGATCGTCTTGAGATAATGCGCGGGGATGATCACGTCGGTATCGACGTTCTTGGCGCCCAGCGGGTAGGCGCGGCCCTCGATCGCGGTCAGCTTTTCCATTCCCGGCGCTCTACTCCGGCAGAAGCCGGGGCGGAAGCCAGGTCAGTGGACGAAGCGCGCCACGACGTCGCGATAGCTGCGGCTGACCTTCACCTGCGCGCCCGAGCCCAGCACGAGGAAGCATTCGCCGTTGGTGTGCGGCTTGACCTGCTTGACGAGATCGAGGTTGACGATCGTCGAGCGGTGGATGCGCTGGAAGCGGCGCGGATCGAGCCGCCGTTCGAGATCCTTCATCGTCTCGCGCAGGATCAAGGTGTTGTCGCCGGTATAGATGCACATATAATCGCCGGCGGCATCGATCCGCTCGATCGAATCGACGTCGACGCGGAAGATCTGGCCGCGATCCTTGATGTTGATGAGCTTTTCGTAGCGGTTGGACGCGGGCTGCTCGGCGCTTTCGGGCAGCGCCTCGTGCGCCTCGGGGGCATGCTCGGCGATCACCTCCTTGAGCTGGACGACCTCCTCGGCCGCGCGCTTTTCGGAAAGGCGCAGGCGGACGCGCTCCAGCGTATCGGCGAGGCGATCGGTATCGACGGGCTTCATCAGATAATCGACCGCGCCCGTCTCGAAGCCCTTGAGCGCATGATCGCTGTAGGCGGTGACGAACACGAACAGAGGCGGCTCGACCTCGGCGAGCCCCGAAACCACCGAGAAGCCGTCGAACCCCGGCATCTGGATATCGAGGAAGACGAGATCGGGCTTGTGCGTCTTGATCGCGCGGATCGCCTCGCGGCCGTTGAGGCAGGTTTCGATGATCTCCACATCGTCGAACGGCTCGAGGCGGAGCTCCAGCCCCTGGATGGCGAGCGGCTCGTCGTCGACGAGGATGGTGCGGATGGGCATGTCTGGGGGGATCCTTGGGCGTTTACGCTGGAATGTCGGCGGTTCTGTAGGGGATCTCGATCGTCACGGCGAAACCTTCCTCCCCGGCCTGAACGTCGAAACGATGATCCTGGGCATAGGCCTGCGCGAGCCGGTCACGGATGTTCGCCAGGCCGACGCCGGTGGACGCGGTCGCCCGCGCCATCGCTTCGGAGAGGTTCGATCCTGGTCCGGTGTCGCTGACCCGAATGTGAACGCGATTGCCGTGCCGCTCGGCGGTGACCGCGATGTCGGCGCCCTCCTCCATCGGCGTCACGCCATATTTGATCGCGTTTTCGACCAAGGGCTGGAGCAGCAGCGAGGGCAGCAACGCGTCCGCCGCCCCCGGATCGACCTCGAAATGCGGGCGCAGGCGATCCTCGAAGCGCATTTTCTCGATGCCGAGATAGAGCTTGAGCGTCTCCACCTCCTGCGTCACCGTCACCTCGCCCTCGGGTTCGCTGACCAATGTATAGCGCAGGAAGGAGGCGAGCCGCGACAGCATCGCATTGGCGCGCTCGGTCTGCTTGAGCAGCACCAGCGTCGAGATCGAGTTGAGCGTGTTGAACAGGAAATGCGGGTTGAGCTGGTAGCGCAGCATCGCCAG
>NZ_CAHJXD010000177.1 GCF_903644055.1 Sphingomonas bacterium
TCGCAAGCTTCGAACCCGGCGCGATGCTCGCCGCCGGCCAGCCGATCGGCCGCGCGCGCGGCCCGCTGCTCATCGAGCTCCGCCATAACGGCCGGCCGATCGACGTCGCCGCCATCGCCGCGCGGCTCGGCGGCTCGGCCATTTCGCAGCAAGGATTGTCCCGCTAAGGGGGTATCACTCTTGTCGAAAGTTGCCCTGCCCGATGCGTAACAGTTTCTTCCTTCGCGGTGCCGGCCTCGTCGTCGCCATGGCGCTGATCCCGGCGGTCAGCGCGGGCTTCGCGGCGAGCGACGTCGATACCTACAAGGAGCTCGACCAGTTCATGTCGATCTACGAGCGGGTGAAGGCCGATTATGTCGACAAGGTCGACGACAAGACGCTGGTCCGTGGCGCGATCGACGGCATGCTCGCCGCGCTCGATCCGCATTCCTCCTATCTCGACTCGCGCGATTTCCAGAATCTGAAGACCACCACCGAGGGCAATTACGGCGGCCTCGGCCTCACCGTGCAGGCCGAGGACGGAGTCGTGAAGATCGTCACCGCGACCGAGGACACCCCCGCCGCGCGCGCCGGGCTCAAGTCGGGCGACTATATCACCAACATCGACAGCAAGCTGATCTACGGCAGCTCGCTCGACGAGGCGGTCGAGAAGATGCGCGGCGCGCCCGGCACGCAGATCCGTCTGACGATCGTCCGTCCCGGCCGCGACAAGCCGTTCGACGTGACGCTGACGCGCGAGATCATCGAGATCAAGGCGGTCAAGTGGCAGGTCAAGGGCCGCGTCGGCGTGATCGACGTCAACAGCTTCTCCAAGGCGACCGGCCCCGGCCTCCACGCCGCGATCGTCTCGATCGAGAAGGCGCTGGGCGGGCGTCCGCTCGGCTATGTCCTCGACCTGCGCTCCAATCCCGGCGGGCTGCTCGATCAGGCGGTCGAGGTTTCGGACACCTTCCTCGATCATGGCGAGATCGTCTCGCAGCGCGGGCGCGAGAAGAGCGACATCGAGCGCTTCTTCGCGCGGCCGGGGGATGAGGCGCATGGCCTGCCGGTGGTCGTGCTCGTCGACGCCGGCACCGCATCGGCCGCCGAGATCGTCGCGGGCGCGCTACAGGATCAGCGCCGTGCCCTAGTGATGGGCGAGCGCAGCTTCGGCAAGGGATCGGTGCAGACGGTGATGCCGCTGACCGACGAGACCGCGCTCCGCCTGACGATCGCGCGTTATTATACGCCGTCGGGCCGCTCGGTTCAGGAGAATGGCATCACCCCCGATGTCGTCGTGCCGCAGCTCAACGATCCCGATTACAAGGGCCGTCCGCGACTGCGCGAGGCCGATCTGCGCCACCACCTCATCAATTCGGTGAAGGGCGACGACAAGTTGCTGGAAGAGGATACGACGACCGACCCGCGCTTCGCCGCGACCCCGGAATCGCTCAAGAAGGCGGGCGTCACCGATTTCCAGCTCGATTATGCGGTGAAGACGATTGCTCGCCTCGTGCCGGCCGCACCCACGAAGGTGGCCGCGAAATGATTGCTTTGCCCTTCTCCCCTCCCGCATGCGGGAGGGGCTGGGGGTGGGAACCCGGCCTCGGAGGCAGCGCAGCGATCGGGCGTGGCCTGCCCACCCCCGCCCCCTCCCGCATGTGGGATGGGAGAGGTCGATGAACCGCTCCCTGCGCCAAGCCCGCCTGCTTGCCTTGCTGCTGCCCGCCGCCTTGCTCGCGGGCGCATGGGGCTTCCAGCTTCTCCGCCATCTCGTGCCGTGCGAGATGTGCCATTGGCAGCGCTGGCCGCTCTACGCCGCGCTGGTGCTCGCGCTGCTGGCGTTCGTGCCCGGCATGAAGCGCGGCGTCGTGCGCCCGCTGGCCATATCGGCGGGCCTGTGCATCCTCGGTAGCGGCGGGCTCGGTTTCTATCATCTGGGCGTCGAACAGCATTGGTGGCTTGGGCCGACGCACTGCACCGCGACCGTCGTGCGCGGCGGCGACGCGCTGAAGGCGTTGCTCGCCCAGCCGTTCGTGCTCTGCGATCAGCCGCAATGGACCCTGCTCGGCATTTCGCTCGCCGGCTTCAATGCCTTGATCTCGATCCCGGGCGGGCTGATCGTGCTGGCGCTTGCGCTGAAGGCGCGACGGTGAGCGGCGTTTCGCCGGAGGATCGCGCGCGGATGCTGCGCGTCGATCAGGCGGGCGAATATGGCGCCAGCCGCATCTACGCCGGCCAGCTCGCGGTGATGCGCGGCCGCCATCCCGCCGCGCGCACGATCGCGGGCATGGCCGCGCAGGAGGAGCGCCATCTCACGCGCTTCAATGCGATGATGGTCGATCGCCGTATCCGCCCGACCGCGCTGGCGCCGCTGTGGGACATCGCGGGCTTCGCGCTCGGCGTCGCGACCGCGATGATCGGGCCGGAAGCGGCGATGGCCTGCACCGCCGCGATCGAGACCGAGATCGACCGGCACTATGGCGATCAACTGGTTCAGCTTGGCGCCAGCGATCTCGCGCTATCGGAGGCGATCGCCGATTTTCAGGCAGACGAGGTCGAGCATCGCGATACCGCGCTGGCGCATGGCGCGGAGCAGGCGCCCGGCTTTCCTTTGCTTTCGGCGGCGATACGGCTCGGCTGCCGCGTGGCGATCGGGCTGTCGCAACGGATATGAACGGCCGCCGCCGCGTTGACGGCATGAAGGAGCGTAAGCGAATGACCAGGTGGCTCATCCTCGGTTCGGGCGTGATCGGCCTGGGCCTCGCGCTCTCCCCCGCGCAGGCGCAGAGCAACGACAAGGTGCTGATGATCTTCGGCAGCGATCCCTGCCCCGCCGGCACGACCTGCGTCCGCGCGCCGGAGAGCGAGCGCTTCCGCATCCCCAAGAGCCTCCGCCAGTCGACGCCGTCGACCGGCAACGAGCGCTGGGGCGATCGCGCGCGCAGCATCGACACTGTCGGCGCCTCCGGTACGGGAAGCTGCACCAACACCGGCGCGGGCGGCTGGACGGGATGCTGGGGGCAGCGGATGCGCGCGGCCAAGGCGGATCGCGCGAAGGTCGTCGAGGAGAGCGTGGTCGCGCCCGAGTGAGGATCACGCTGCCGCTGGCCGCCTTGCTCGCGGCGCTGCCGGTCGCGCCCGCGCCCGCCGCCGATCCGCCCGAGCGGTTTTCGACGCTGGTCGTCTACGGCGACGACCCGTGCCCGCGTAGTTCGGGCGACGAGATCGTTGTCTGCGCGCGCAAGCCCGAGAACGAACGCTACCGCATCCCCAAGAGCCTTCGCCGCCAGCCCTACAATGCCGCGCGCGACGGGAGCTGGGCGGGCACCGCCAAGGTGCTGGAGATGGTCAGCAAGCAGGGCATTCCCAACAGTTGCAGCCCCATCGGCACCTACGGCCAGTCGGGCTGTTTCCAGAAGTTCCTCGCGGACAACCGCCGGCCCTGAAGCTTGACAGGCCGGGACCGCTCGCCTAGCTGCGCCGCTTCTCGCGACGTCTGGCGCCTCCCCGGTCCATGCCCGCGATCCTAGAAGCAAGTGATGAGGGCCATGTTCGCAATCGTGCGCACGGGCGGCAAGCAATATCGCGTCGCCGCCGGAGACAAGATCGTCGTCGAGAAGCTCGAGGGCGAGGCAGGCGCCTCGATCTCGCTCGGCGATGTGCTGATGGCGGGCGATGGCTCGGAGTTGAAATCGGTCGAGGGCCTGCTGGTCTCCGCCGAGATCGTCGCGCAGGGCCGTGGCGAGAAGATCATCGTCTTCAAGAAGCGCCGCCGGCATAATTATCGCCGCCGCAACGGCCATCGCCAATATCACACCATCCTGAAGATCACCGCGATCGGCGATCACAAGGATGAGGGTCAGTCCAAGCAGGCCAAGGCCTCCCCCGAAGCCGCTCCGGCGGCGGCGGAAGCGTAAGGAGCTAGGGTAAGATGGCACATAAAAAGGCAGGCGGCTCGTCCCGCAACGGCCGCGACTCGGCGGGCCGTCGGCTCGGCGTCAAGAAGTTCGGCGGCCAGGAAGTGATCGGCGGCAACATCATCATCCGCCAGCGCGGCACCAGGGTCTATCCCGGCGTCGGCGTCGGCATCGGCAAGGATCATACGCTGTTCGCGATCGCCGAGGGCCGCGTGGCGTTTCACGACGGCAAGCTCGGCCGCAAATATGTGAGCGTGATTACCGCAGCCGCGGCCGAATAACGGACGATCGATAAAGGGTCGTCCGGGATGGGCGACCCTCCGATCCGGTGAAGCGGATCATCAGGGAGACGGGTCGCACCGCCTCCCTTTTTCTTGTCTCCCTGGAAATACATCTGTCGTGGCGGCGTAACGCGGACACGGCATGATGGACGCGAAGGAGACGCTCATGTTCGCCATCACCGAACGCCTGCTCCTCCGGCCCGGCTGGATGGAAGATGCGCCCGCGCTCAGCCGCGCCATCGGCGAGGAGGCGATCGTCCGCAATCTCTCGCGCGCGCCCTGGCCCTATGCGCTGGGGGATGCGCAGACCTTCCTCGCCAGCCCGCGCGATCCGCTGCGGCCGAACTTCCTGATCTGCCGGCGCGACGATGCCGCGATCGTCGGCGGCATCGGGCTGATCGGCGCGAGCGATGCCGACGAGGCCGAACTCGGCTATTGGATCGGCTCCGCGCATTGGGGCCATGGTTATGCGACCGAAGCCGGGCGCGCGGTGGTGGCGATCGCCGATGCGAGCCTGCGCATCCCCCGCCTTCGTGCGTCGCACGCGCTCGACAATCCGGCGAGCGGCAGGGTCCTCGCCAAGCTCGGCTTCCGGCAGGGGGCGCTGGGACGGATCCACAGCATCGGTCGCGGCGGCGAGATGGAGGTGCGGCTGTTTTCGCGCGATCGCCGATCGGTGGTGGAGCAGGCGCTCGCCGCGTAAAAGCCGTCGAAGCGCGCTCAGGCCTCGGCGGGAAGCGTCGACGGCGCGGCCGTCTCGCCGGCCAGCCGCCGCTCGCTGAGCCATGCCATCACCGGCGCGGCAAGAAAGCGGCCCGATGATGCGACCGCGCCGATCGCCAGCATTGCCGCGATATCGCCGCCGATCCGCCCGACCAGCGCCAGCGGCACGATCGCCATCGCGAGCATCCCGATCCCGATAAACGTCTCGGGCAGGGTCGCGCGGAAGGCGGCGAGCCCGCGCGCGGCCTGCGCGAACTTCGGCGTGCGCCGCCACGCCAGCGGCCGCGACGACAGCCCGGCCAGCCCCGCGACCATCTGCACATAAGTCAGCGACAGCCGCGCCAATTCGCCCCGCGCCATCGCGCCGATCTTGGTGCAGCCCGACAGCCGGTAGCGCTGCCAGCGCCGCACCAGCGAGGCGGCAAGGCCCATCGCCAGCACCAGCCAGGCGACGTCGGGCAAATCGATCGGCGGAACCGCGCCCCTGGCGATCGTCAGCATCAGCGCCACGGCGGTGACGAGCCCGATCGCAACGTTGGCGACCTGCACAATCGGCGCGATGCCGCGCATCACCTCGAGCAGCTTGTTCCAGCTATCCATGTTGCGGCTGCCACCCAGTGCGCGCGGGCGATACAGCCGCCAATGCCGGCGGAGCTGCTGCACCGGCCCGGCGGTCCAGCGGAAGCGCTGCTTCTTGTAATCGTCGAACGTCTCGGGAATCAGCCCGCGGCCGAACGTGTCGCGCAGATAGAGGCCATGATAGCCGACCTCGCGCAGCCGCACCGAAACCTCCGAATCCTCGGTCAGGCACCATTCGGCCCAGTCGCCCGCCGCGCGCAGCGCCGTGGTGCGGATCAAGCACATCGTGCCGATCGTGAAGGCCGCGCCATATTCGCTGATTCCTGGCATCTCGATCTTGTTGGACGGCATATATTCCCAATAGCAGGCGGAGAGGTACGCGCTCTCGGCATGCTCGCGATAATCGTGCGGGGTCTGGACATAGCCGATCGCGGGATCGTCGAAGAAGCCGGTCAGCCGCGCGAGGAAATCGGGCTCGGCCTCGTAATCGGCATCGATCACCGCGATCAGATCCGCGTCGGCCGCCATATGATCGAGCAGCCAGTTGAGCGCCCCAGCCTTGGCGCCCGCGAGCGGTGCGACATGGAAGAAGCGGAAGCGCTCGGCACCGATCTGTCGGTTCAGCATCGCGCAATGCCTCTCGACCGGGCGCCATAAAGCCTCGTCGGCGGTGTTGTTGTCGCAGACCAGTACCTCATAATCGGGATAATCGAGCCGCGCGAGGCGATCGAGCACCGCGTTGAGCATCGCGGGCGGTTCGGCATAAGCGGGCACCTGGATCGAGACCTTGGGCCGCGCGCCGCGTCGCTCGGGCGGAAACTCGGCTATCGGCGCTGGGAAGGGCGCGGTCGGCCGCCGCCAGGTGCCGTGCGTCAGCATCGCCTGCCGCGCGAGCTTCTCGACGAAATTGAGGCTTATGCCGCCCGCCGAAAACAGGCTGGCGGCGATCACCAGCGCCAGCACGCTCTCCGAAGCGCCCGATTCGGCGACCAGCGCATAGGTCCATAGCGACCCCACCACCCAGGTCAGCGGGGTCAGCGCCATCTCCAGCGTGCCAGTAAAGGTCAGGCGCGGGAAGGCGAGCTTGAGCGCGAGCACCAGCGGCATCGAGACGATCATCGCCAGCGCCGCCCCCGATGCGCCGCCGGTGACGAGCACCGCGAACGCCCAGCAGCCGAACGCCGTCGCGGCCAGACCACCGCCCCAGCCCCAATCGAGATCATCGGCCTGATAGGGCAGGCGCACCGCCCACGCGTTGAGGATCGCGGTGCCCAGCCCGAGCGCCGCGACATAGACCAGGCTGGCGTCGTAAATCTCGCGCATCAACCGCCTGCTATCCCCGATGTCGCCAGTGGCCTTCAAGCACGAAGCGGTGGATGCCATAGCTTATGGGCATGACGCGTGCGGCTCAGATGCCGGCATACCACTGATAGCCGGAGACATCCTCCCAATATCCGCCCCGCCCGCCGGCGATAGGATCGAACGATCGCACGGCCTCCAAGCCCATGACATATTTGGCGTGCTTGTAGCCGAGCTGCCGCTCCACCCGCAGCCGCAGCGGCGCGCCATGGCCGACCGAGAGCGCCTGGCCGTTCATCCCCCAGGCAAGGATCGTCTGCGGATGGAAGGCATCGACCAGGTCGATCGACTCATAATAAGGCGTGCCGCCGAAATCGTCAGCGCAGCGGAAGACGATATAGCGCGCCTGGGTGGAAAGCCCCGCCTGCCGGAGCAGCAGCCGCAGCGGCACCCCCGTCCATTGCCCGATCGCGCTCCAGCCCTCAACGCAGTCATGCCGCGTGATCTGCGTCCGCGCCGGCATCCGCCGAAGCTGATCGAGCGAAAGGCTCAGCGGGCGCGCGACCATCCCGCCGACGCCGAGCCGCCAATCGGCGAACCCCCCCGCCAGCAGCCGCGCATAATCCGCCGAGGAAGGCCTGGCATTGCCGTTGACGCGAAACTTCGGCGACATGTCCGCGGCGCCATATTCGGGCGCAAGCGCGGCGCGATCGGTCACCGCGCGCTGCGCCAGCCGCGTCGCCTCGTTGCCGATCGCCAGCACTTTCCGCACGCCGGGCAAGGCGTCGATCCGGTCGCAGCCGCCGAGCAGCAGCCCGCCCGCGCCCGCGCCGGCCGCGCCGATCAACTGGCGGCGGCTGATCATCCCTCCCGCTCGCTCGGCAGACGATAGCGGCCGGTGATTATCGATCGCATCTCGTTGATCGGCCCCGCCAGCACGACCATGACGAGGTGAACCAGGATGAAGGCGGCGAGCCCCATCGCGCAGAGGAAGTGGATCGAGCGCGCCGATTGCCGTCCGCCGAATAGCTCCAGCAGCCATGGCCAAGCCGCGTTGATCGTCGGCGACAGGCACAGCCCGGTCAGCACCGCGCCCGGCAGCAGCACCACCAGCACGCCGAGGTAGGCGAGCTTTTGCAGCACGCTGTAGCGCCGCGCCGCCGCGCCGGCCGGGAAGCGCAGCCGGGCGTGATCCTTGATGTCTTGCCAAATATGCGCCGGCCGCACCTCGGCGATCGAGAGCGCGAGGTCGTGGCGGAAATGGCCGCGCGCGAGGCCCCATGCCCAGAACAGCAGCCCAGGCACGACCAGCAGCCAGGAGAAGGCGAGATGCCACTGCCGCGCGCCCGCCAGATCGTAATGCGAGGGGATGGTGATCAGCGGCGAGAAGGCATAGCCGCGCCCGTTGACCACCACGCCCACCAGCCCGAACGTCGGCAAGGTCAGCGGCCCGACGCGCAACCGCCCCGGCCCGATATCCAGCCAGCTATGATCGAAATTGGCGCCGTAGCGGCCCCAATAGAGATGCGGGTGCGCGTTGAAGATCATCAGTCCGCTCATCAGCATCACGAACACCGCGAGCGCGTTGCACCAATGCCATAGGCGCACCGCCAGCCCGTGCCGCCGGACGACGTCACCGCCTCGGGGGGATCGCTCAGCGGCGGGATCGGCCTCGCTCATCGCCGCCAGTCATAGGCGCGGGAGACGGTCGCGACCACCACTTCGTAGCGATCGTACCAGTCGCCGCGCCCGCGCGCGCGGATCGGGGCATGTTCGGCATGGTCGCGCCACGCGATCGCGGCGGCTTCGTCGGCCCAGTAGCTGATCGTGATCCCCTCGCCGGCGGCATCGCGGACGGCGCGGAGGCCGAGATAGCCCGGCTGGCGCGCCGCCTCGGCCGCCATCGCCGCGGAGGCTTCGGCATAGCCCGCCGAATCGCTGCCGTTGCGCAGGCTGGTGAAGATCACCGCGACTGCGCCACGCTTCATCTTATCCATGCCCTCGGGATAGAGTGTGGAGTCCGCGCATTGAACCCCTGTCTTGCCATTGCGCGGCGCTTTGTGCGACGGGTTGCGGCTTGAGGAACGACGAAGGGCACGGATCGATGAATGCACCCGCCGGCGATCAGGCCTTGAAGCGCCGCGCGCGCGATCGCGGCGCCAAGAGCCTCGGGCCGCTGGCGATGTTCTTCCGCGAATTCCTGCGCCATCCGGTGATGGTCGGCTCGATCATCCCATCCTCGGGCAAGCTCATCCGCAACATGCTCTCGCGCTGCGACTGGCCCAACACCAAGTTGTTCGTCGAATATGGCCCGGGGGTCGGCACCTTCGCGCGGGCGATCCTCGATCGGCTCGGGCCGGACGCGACCTATCTGGTGATCGACACTAACCGCGAATTCATCGATTATCTGCGCGACCGCATCCATGATCCGCGCTTCGTCGCGGTCCACGGATCGGCGGCGGACGTCCGCCAGATCATCGCCGAAAACGGCCATACCGAGGCGGATTATATCCTTTCCGGCCTGCCCTTCTCGACGCTTCCCCCCGGCATCGGCCCCAAGATCGCCTATGAGACGCACGATGCGCTGCGCGCCGGCGGCGCCTTCCTGGTCTATCAGTTCAGCCCCAAGTGCCGCGATTTCATCGCGCTGGCGTTCGACAATATCGATCATGCGTTCGAGCCGGTGAACATTCCCCCTGCCCAGCTTTATTGGGCCTGGAAGGGATAGGCGCAGGTCCTCCCCATAAGGGAGAACCCGCCTACTCCGCCGCCACCACCTCGTCGATCGCGTCGGCGGCATCCTCCAGCGGATGCGGCAGGCGGCTGATCATTTCCTTGGGAACGACCTGCCAGAATTTGCCGACCCAGCGATCCCAATCATCGAGGATCGCATTCGACCATTTGCTGTCGGTCGCCACCGCATGTTCGGCGACCAGCACCTTGAGCACCGCCTCCCAATGCGCCGAACCGATCCGGTGCCAGCCGATGCTCTCGGGATTGGCGCGGCCCGCGAAGCCGCCGTCCTCGTCGAGCACGAAGGCCATTCCCCCGGTCATCCCCGCGCCGAAATTGTCGCCGGTGGCGCCCAGGATCACCGCCATGCCGTTGGTCATATATTCGCAGCCGTTGGCGCCGCAGCCTTCGACGACCACGATGGCACCCGAATTGCGTACCGCGAAACGCTCGCCTGCCTGCCCCGCCGCGAACAATTTGCCCGCGGTCGCGCCATAAAGCACGGTGTTGCCGATGATCGTGTTCGCCTTGCTCTCCAGCGGGCTCGAGACGGTCTGCCGGACGATGATCTTGCCCCCCGACAGACCCTTGCCAACATAATCATTGGCCTCGCCGAAAACCTCCAGCGTCAGCCCCTTGACCGCGAACGCACCCAGCGACTGCCCCGCCGAACCGCGCAGGCGGACATGGACATGATTGTCGTTGAGCGCGCTCATCCCGAACTTGCTCGTGATCTCGGCGGAGAAGCGCGTGCCCACCGCGCGATGCGTGTTGCGCACCGTATAGGTGAGCTGCATCTTCTCGCCGCGCGCGAAAACCGGCGCGGCATCGCGGATCATCTGCGCGTCGAGGCTGTCGGGCACATCGTTGCGGAAGCTGTTGAGCTGGAAGCGGCGATGATGATCGGGCGCGTCGACCTTGGCGAGGATGGGGTTGAGATCGAGATCGTCGAGATGCTCGGCGCCGCGGCTGACCTGGCGGAGCAGCTCGGTGCGGCCGATCACCTCGTCGAGGCTCCTGACCCCGAGCCGCGCGAGGATCTCGCGCACCTCTTCGGCGATGAAGGTCATCAGGTTGATGACCTTCTCGGGCGTGCCGACGAACTTGGCGCGCAGCGCCTCGTCCTGCGTGCAGACGCCGACCGGGCAGGTGTTCGAATGGCACTGGCGGACCATGATGCAGCCCATCGCGACCAGCGACAGCGTGCCGATGCCATATTCCTCCGCGCCGAGGATCGCGGCGATGACAATGTCGCGCCCGGTCTTGAGGCCGCCATCGGTACGCAGCTTGACGCGATGGCGCAGGCCGTTGAGCGTCAGCACCTGATTGACCTCGCTGAGGCCCATCTCCCACGGCGTGCCGGCATATTTGATGCTGGTCTGGGGCGAGGCGCCGGTGCCGCCGACGTGGCCGGCGACGAGGATCGCATCGGCATGCGCCTTGGCGACGCCCGCCGCGACCGTGCCGATCCCCGCCGACGAGACGAGCTTGACGCACACCCGCGCGCGCGGGTTGATCTGCTTGAGATCATAGATGAGCTGCGCCAGATCCTCGATCGAATAGATGTCGTGATGCGGTGGCGGCGAGATGAGCGTCACACCCGGCGTCGAGTGGCGCAGCCGGGCGATCATCTCGGTGACCTTGAAGCCGGGCAATTGCCCGCCCTCGCCGGGCTTGGCGCCCTGCGCGACCTTGATCTCCAGCTCCTCGGCGGAACCCAGATATTCGGCGGTGACGCCGAAGCGGCCGCTGGCGATCTGCTTGATCACCGAATTGGCATTGTCGCCGTTGGCATAGGGCTTGAAGCGGACCTTATCCTCGCCACCCTCGCCCGAGACCGCCTTGGCGCCGATCCGGTTCATCGCGATCGCCAGCGTCTCGTGCGCCTCGGGCGAGAGCGCGCCCAGGCTCATCCCCGGCGTGACGAAGCGCTTGCGAATCTCGGTGATCGCCTCGACATCGTCGATCGGGCCGGGCTCCTTCGCCCAGTTGAACTCCATCAGATCGCGCAGGTAGACCGGCGGCAGATCGCGCACCCCACGCGAGAATTGCAGATATTGGCTGTAATTGTCGGTGGCGACCGCGCTTTGCAGCAGATGCATGAGCTGCGCCGAATAAGCGTGGCTCTCACCGCCCGCGCGCTGGCGATAGAAGCCGCCGACGGGCAGCACCGCCGGCCCCGCCGCGAACGCCGCCTCGTGCCGCAGCCCCGCCGAAAGCTGGAGCGAGGCATAGCCTTCGCCCGAAATCTTGGCGGGCATGCCGGGGAAGAGATCGTTGACCAGCGCGCGGCTCAACCCCACCGCCTCGAAATTATAGCCGCCGCGATAGGAGGAGATCACCGCGATCCCCATCTTCGACATGATCTTGAGCAGGCCGTCGTCGATCGCCTTGCGCCACGCCTTGAAGCAATCGGCGGCGCTCTTCGCGCCGAACAGCCCGCGCGCATGGCGGTCGGCGATCGCCGCCTCGGCGAGATAGGCGTTCACCGTCGTCGCGCCGACGCCGATCAGCACCGCGAAATAATGCGTGTCGAGGCATTCGGCCGAACGCACGTTGATGCTCGCGTAGGAGCGCAGCCCCTTGCGGACGAGGTGCGTGTGCACCGCCGCCGCCGCCAGCACCATCGCCATCGCCAGCCGCTCGGGCCCGACATTCTCGTCGGTCAGGAACAGCTCGCTCTTGCCCTCGCGCACCGCCTGCTCGGCCTCGCGCCGCACGCGCGCGATCGCCTGACGCAGCGCGTCGGGCGCGCCGCCGATCGGATAGGAGCAATCGATCGTCGCGTGGTTGGCACCGAAATGCAGCTTGAGCGTCGCCCAGTCGGCGCTCGTCAGCACGGGCGAATCGAGCACCAGCACGCCCGACTGCTGCGCCTCGGTATCGAGAATGTTGGCGAGATTTCCGAACCGCGTCTTGAGGCTCATCACGCGGGTTTCGCGCAGGGAATCGATCGGGGGATTGGTGACCTGGCTGAAATTCTGCCGGAAGAAATGGCTGATCAGCCGCGGCTTGTCCGAAATCACCGCGAGCGGCGTATCGTCGCCCATCGATCCGATCGCTTCCTTGGCGGTCTCGATCTGGGGGCTGAGGATCAGCTCCATATCCTCCATCGTCTGCCCGGCGGCGATCTGGCGGCGGATCAGCTCGGCGCGCGTATAGGCAGGCGGCGCCGCTTCGGCGGGCACCGGGAGGTCAGCCATGAAGCGGAAGCCCGCGACCCATTCGCCGTAGGGCGCCTCGGCGGCGATCCGCGCCTTGATCGCGGCATCGTCATAATATCGGCCTTCCTCGAGATCGATCGCGACCATCTGGCCAGGACCCATCCGCCCTTTGGCGATGGTCGAACTTTCCGGCACAATCACCATGCCCGCCTCGGAGCCGACGATCAGCAGATTGTCGGCGGTGCGCAGCGTGCGCAGCGGGCGCAGCGCGTTGCGGTCGACGCCGGCCACCACCCAGCGGCCATCGGTCATCGCCAGCGCGGCGGGGCCGTCCCACGGCTCCATCACGCTCGCGAAATAATTATACATGTCCTCCACCGGCTGCGGCAGGTCCGCGCCCGCCCAGGCTTCGGGCACGAGCATCAGCTTGGCGGTCGGCGCGTCGCGGCCCGAACGGCAGATCGTCTCGAACACCGCGTCCAGCGCGGCGGTATCGGAAGCGCCCGCCGGGATCAGCGGCTTGATATCCTCCGAATGGCTGCCGAACGCGGTCGCGGCCATCTTGATCTCGTGGCTCTTCATCCAATTCTTGTTGCCGCGGATCGTGTTGATCTCGCCGTTGTGCGCGAGGCAGCGGAACGGCTGCGCCAGCCACCATTGCGGGAAGGTGTTGGTCGAATAGCGCTGGTGGAAGATCGCGACGCGGCTGACGAAGCGCTCGTCGCGGAGATCGGGGTAGAAGACCGATAGCTCGGCGGCGAGGAACAGCCCCTTGTAGATCAGCGACCGGCACGACAGCGAGCAGATGTAGCAGCCCTGGATCTGTGCTTCGACCAGCTTCTTTTCGATCCGCCGGCGGACGAGATACAGTTTCTTCTCGAATTCGGCGGCGCTCTCCGTATCGGGCATCGGACCCGCGATCATGATCTGCTCGATCTCGGGCCGCGTCAGCATCGCCTTGTCGCCGATGCAGCTCACGTCGACCGGCACCTGCCGCCAGCCGTAGATGGTGTAGCCGAAATCGATGATCTCGCTCTCGACGATCGTCCGGCAATCCTCCTGCGCGCCGAGATCGGTGCGCGGCAGGAAGATCATGCCGACCGCGAGGCGATTGCCGCGCGGCTTCTGCCCCGCCGTCTCGATCGCATCGTCGAAGAAGCCCGCGGGAATATCGATATGAATGCCCGCGCCATCGCCGGTCTTGCCGTCGGCATCGACCGCGCCGCGATGCCACACCGCCTTCAGCGCATCGATCGCCGCGGTGACGACGCGCCGCGACGCCTTGCCATCGGTCGCCGCGACGAGCCCGACGCCGCAGGCATCGCCCTCATATTCGGGACGGTACATGCCCTCGCGGGCGATGCGATCGCGTTCGGCTTCGGTGGTCATGCGGGCTGATCCGGATAATCATTGTTGCGCAGAAACTCGAACACGACCGCGAGCGTCGACATCAGGACGGTGTTTGCATCCCATGCGCTTCGGAAGCGCACGAACTGCTGTTCCTTGGACAGGGGGTATTCGTGAACGAGCTGGTTGCGAAGCTTCACGACCGCGCTCCACCTATCACTACTTCCAATCAGGCTTAGTGATTCCGCCCGATCCGCGATGGCCCGGGCCGACAGCCCGGTGAGATCCTCATTCTCCAGTGTCAGGATCGTGCGGAGCAACCGGGCCGTAAGATCCTGTAGCTGTTCGACCCCCTTGAGCACGGCGCGCGCGGCGATGCGCTTTGGAGCATTCCATTGCTCCATCTCCGTTACCCCCGCCGGAAATTCCTCGATCGCATCCATTGCCTCCCCTAGGCCGACGGACACTTCATCAACGGCGCGCAGAAGGTCCGACAACGCGATGAGCTCTGGATCGCTCACAAAACAAGTCCATCACGATAGGCGATCTGCTCGAATCCGCTCAATGTGTCGCCGCTCGTGCTGAAAAGCATGTCGACCTTGCGTCCGTCGATCGCCATCTCGATCGCATCGAGAAATCGCGAGCGCGCATAAAAATCCGGAATCGAAGCTGGCACTTCGAAATGAAGATCTATGTCACCGCCCTTGCGGTGGTCGTGCCGGCGGCTGCCGAACAGGCGCACGACAACGCCTTCACCAAACATTTCGCGGGCGGCCGATGTTATGGCGCTCACCTCGCGCGGCTCGAGCCTCACGCCGCCAGCCTTTCGCCCGAAGCTTTCGCTTTCAGCCAGACGTGCATCCGCTCGCTCACGTCGCGGCCGTCGCGCACCGCCCACACCACCAGGCTGGCGCCGCGCACGATGTCGCCGGCCGCGAACACGCCGTCCAGGCTGGTCATCATCGTCTTGTGATCGACGCGGAGCGTGCCCCAGCGCGTCACCGCGAGATCGGGGGCGCCGAACAGCTTCGGCAATTCCTCGGCATCGAAGCCGAGCGCCTTGATGACGAGATCGGCATCGATCCGTTCCCCCGCTCCCGCATCGATCTCCGGCGTGCGGCGGCCGCCGGCGTCGGGCGCTCCGAGCCGCATCTTGCCGACCTGAACGCCCGCGAGCACGCCGTCGCGATCGTGGAACGCCTCGGGTGCCGAGAGCCAGACGAATTCGACGCCCTCTTCCTCGGCATTCTTCACCTCGCGCTGGCTGCCCGGCATATTGGCTCTGTCGCGCCGATAGAGGCAGCGGACCGACGCGGCGCCCTGACGGATCGCGGTGCGCACGCAATCCATCGCGGTATCTCCGCCGCCGACGACGACGACATGCTTGGCCAGCGCGTTGAGGCTGCCGTCGTCCCACGCGGGCACGGCATCGCCGAAGCCCTTGCGGTTCGAAGCGGTGAGATAGTCCAGCGCCTCGACCACGCCCGCCGCGCCGACGCCAGGCGCCTTGATCGCGCGCGGCTTGTAGACGCCCGTGGCGATCACGATCGCATCATGACGCCGGCGAAGCGCCTCGAGCGTCGCGTCGCGGCCGACCTCGAAATCCTGGTGGAAGACTATCCCGCCCTGCGCGAGACGTTCGACGCGGCGCATCACCACGGACTTCTCGAGCTTGAACCCCGGAATGCCGTAGGTCAGCAGCCCGCCCGCGCGATCATGGCGATCGTAGACATGGACCTCGTAGCCCTGCACGCGCAGCAGCTCGGCGGCGGTCAGCCCCGCCGGCCCCGCGCCGATCACGCCGATCGACTGGCCACGATCGGGAAGCGGTGCCAGCGGTTCGACCCAGCCTTCCTCCCAGGCCGTGTCGGTGATGAATTTCTCGACCGACCCGATCGTCACCGCGCCATGACCGGAGAATTCGATCACGCAATTGCCCTCGCACAGCCGATCCTGCGGGCAGATGCGGCCGCAGATCTCGGGCATCGTCGAGGTGGCGTTGGAAAGCTCATAGGCCTCGCGCAGCCGCCCCTCGGCGGTCAGGCGCAGCCAATCGGGGATATGATTGTGGAGCGGGCAATGCGTGGTGCAATAAGGTACGCCGCATTGCGAACAGCGCGAGGACTGGGCCTCGGCCTCGGGCACGTCGAACGTCTTCGAAATCTCGGCGAAATCGCCCGCGCGCTCTCCGGCCGCCCGCTTGTCCGGATAATCCTGACCGATTGTCGTGAATTGCAGCATTGCCTACTCCTGCTGCACATATGTCAGCAAAGGAGGAGCAAGTCAAAGCTATGAGACAGCAGAACTGTCCTATTATGTATTGCTACTGGCTGTTGGAGAGTCACGCATAGACGGTTTGGTCGTATTAAGTCCCGATACGGACATTTATATTTTGAGCCATGCCAAAGCAGCCGCTCCGGCAACGATTCGATACCAGGCAAACGGCGCGAAACCGTGCCGCGAGATGAAACGGACGAATCCCCGCACGACCACCAACGCTACCAGAAACGCTATGGTGAAGCCGATCCCGATCGTCCCCCAGCCAACTGCGCCATGGCCGATCTCTTGCCGGTTCTTGACCAGTTCGAGCAATGTCGCGCCAAGCATGGCCGGGATCGCCAGAAAAAAGCTGAACTCGGCCGCAGTGCGACGCTCCACGCCGAGTGTCAGCGCACCCATGATCGTCGCCCCCGATCGGCTGATCCCGGGTATCATCGCAAGGCATTGAACGATGCCGATGACCGCGCTGGTTCCGATCGGCAGCTCGGCGATCCCTGATATCCGCACCGTCTTGGCCAGCCGCTCGATCGCCAGGATCGCGATGCCGCCCGCCACCAGCGCCACCGCCACCACATCGGGCCGCCCGAGCAACGCCTCGATCTTCTTGTGCAACGCAAAGCCGATCACCGCGACGGGGATCGAGGCGACCACGACGTTGCGCACGAAGCGGATCGATGGCGGATCGCGCCGCGCCAGCCCTCGCAGCACCGCCCAGAAGGTCCTCCAGTAGAGCACCACCACCGCCAGGATCGCGCCCAGTTGGATGACGATGTTGAAGACTTTCCACTTCTCCTCGTCATAGCCGAGCAAGGCGCCCGCGAGGATCAGATGGCCGGTCGACGAGACGGGCAGAAATTCGGTCAGCCCCTCGACGATGCCGAGGAGGATCGGCTGGATGACGCTCATGCGCTACCTCTGTCTGGGAGGGAAGGGAGGCCAATCAGGCGGTGGTGAGGCCGAAGCGGCCTTCGCGGCGAAAGCGCACCAGCCAGGCGGGCGCGATCGCCTCGAGCGGACGCGGATCGATCCCGAACGCGGCGAAGCCCGCCGCGCCGGGCGCCACGACATTGTCCTTTTGCAGCATCAGCCACTGATCCCACGTCATCGGGGCGCCCGGCAGCCAGCCGCCGAACCGCGCCATCGCCGCCGCCGCCGGATCGGGCACCGACACGAAGCGCGGCGTCCGCCCGATCGCCTGCGCGATCCAGCGGTTGAGCGCTTCCATCGTCACAGGCTCGGGGCCGCCCAGCTCATAGGTCTTGCCCGCGTGCGCGCCGGGATCCAGCGCCGCCGCCGCGACCGCGCGCGCGACATCTCCCACCCAGGCCGGCTGGAACCGCACCGTCGGGCGGATGATCGGCACGACGGGCAGCTTGCCGATTATCCCGGCGAAGCGGTTCACGAACGCATCCTCCGCACCGAACAGGATCGAGGGCCGGACGATCGTCGCGCTTGGGAATGCGGCGCTTATCGCCTGCTCGCCCAGTCCCTTGCTGCGCGCGTAGGCCGATTCCGCGCGGGCATCGGCGCCGATCGCCGAGACCTGCACCATCGCCCGCGCGCCCGCCTCGGCCGCCGCCTTCGCGACGTTGCGCGCGCCCTCGACATGGATATGCTGGAAATCGCCTGCCAGGATGCCGACGAGGTTGATCACTGCCGTCGCGCCCGCCACCGCCTTGGCGATGCCGTCGGGCCTCAATATGTCGGCGACGATGAACTGCGTCTGCCCCAGCCCACCCAGCGGCTTGAGAAAGTAGGCGCCCGAAGGATCGCGCTCCGCCACGCGCAGCCGCGCGCCCGCCTTAAGCAATTCCTGCGCGACGTAACGGCCAAGAAACCCGCCGCCGCCGAACAGCGTCACCACCTGGTCCATCGCGCCTGCCGTCCTTCGAATGGTCGCCCGGTCCATGCCCCCCGGCGCGCGGCGGCGCAAGCCGCGTGGCGGGGCGGCGGCATTCGGTTGACAAGGAACGAGCCCCCCACCTACAGCGCGCGCCCTACCCCGTGCCCAGATGGCGGAATTGGTAGACGCACCAGCTTCAGGTGCTGGCGATCGCAAGGTCGTGGAGGTTC
>NZ_CAHJXD010000178.1 GCF_903644055.1 Sphingomonas bacterium
ACGTCACCAGGAAAGACTCTAAATCACGAGCTCGGCGGCGTGGATCAGCATGCCGACCAGACCGCCGACCAGCGTGCCGTTGACGCGGATATATTGGAGATCGCGGCCCACCGCATTTTCCAGCCGCGCGGTGATCGTTCCGGCATCCCACCCGCGCACCGTATCCGATACCAGCGAGACGATCGCGTCGCCGTAATTGGCGGCGATCGAGGCGGTCGCGCGGCGGGCGAAACGGTTGATCGAGCGGCGAAGGCCGTCGTCACGCTGGAGGGTTTCGCCGAAGTTGCGCACCGCCTCGCCAAGGCGCCCCGCCATCGCCTCCTGCGGATCGCGGACCGAACGCAGAAGCGCGTTGCGCGCGCGCTCCCAGAGGCCGTCGAGCCAATCGCCGAGCGCCGGATTTTCGAGCGCGGCATCGCGGAAGCGGGTGACGCGCGCCTGCAATTCCGGATCGTGCCGGAGGCGCCAGGCGAGGTTGGCGAGCCCTTCCTCGGCCTTGGCGCGCAACGGATGCGCGGGATCGTCGGCGACGTCGGCCAACAGCCGGAACAGCCCTTCGAGCACCTTGGTCGCGAGCGTCTCATCGAGCCCCGTCCAGCGCAGGATCGATCCCGCACGCTGCGCGATCATCTTGCGGAACAGCGGCTCGTTGGCTTCCAGCGTGCGCCCGATCCAATCGATGACGCCATCGATCAGCGGGCGGTGGCGCCCTTCGGCGATCGCCGCATCCAGCAACTGGCCGAGCACCGGCGCAAGCTCGATCGTGCCGATCTGGCGCACCGCCGCCGCGCGGACCATGCCCGCGAGCCGTTCATCGGCCATGCCTTCGAGCAGTGCGACCGCCAGCTTGCCGCTGCGCAACCGTCCCTCCCGGGGTGGCCGCGCGAGGAGCCGACCCAAGCCGCCGGCGAGATCCAGCCGCGCCATGCGCCGCGCGACGATCGCGGGAACGAGGAAGTTCGAGCGCAGGAAGGCCGCAAGCGAATCGCCGATCCGATCCTTGTTGCGCGGGATGATCGCGGTATGCGGGATCGGCAGCCCCAGGGGATGCCGGAACAGCGCGGTCACCGCGAACCAATCGGCAAGCCCGCCGACCATCGCCGCTTCGGCGAAGGCGCGCACGAAGCCCCAGCCGGGATGCCGCGCTTCCAGGGCGCGCGCGGCCAGAAACAATGCCGCCATCGCCAGCAGCAGTCCGGTGGCGATGATCCGCATTTCTCCCACCGTGCCCCGGCGACCCTGAAAGCGGGCGGGAAGAGAGGGGGGGAATCGCATCCGCGTACCAATCAACGCGGCGCCGAATGGTTCAAGCCCCGTATCGCCGACGGGCGATCCTTCGCGTCATTCGGCGGGAAGCGCGTGCGGATTCCGATCGTGGCCGCTGGTCGTGACGAAGCGGCCGAGTTTGCCGACGAGCCATTTCTCCAGGCCATCGGCAAGGCTGAAGCCGGCGGGCACGATCAGCAACGTCAGCACGGTGGAGAGGATCAGGCCGCCGATCACGGTGATCGACATCGGCTTGTTGAACGAGCCGTCACCGCCGATCGACAGCGCGCTCGGCAGCATGCCCGCGACCATCGCTACCGTGGTCATCACGATCGGCTGCGCGCGCTTGTGCCCCGCCTCCAGAATCGCATCCCGCGCAGAGACGCCCCGGCGCATTTCCTCGATCGCGAAATCGATGAGCAGGATCGAATTCTTGGCAACGATGCCGAACAGCATCAGGATGCCGATCAGCACGGGCATCGACAGCGGCATGTTGAGGATCCAAAGCACCAGCACGCCGCCGAGTGGCGCCAACAGCAGCGAACTCATGTTGACGAACGGCGGCATCACGCGGCGGTAGAGCAGCAGCAGCACTGCGAAGACCAACAATACGCCCGCGACGAGCGCGACCATGAAATTGACGACCATCTCGGCCTGCCACTTGGCGTTGCCCGCCGCCGCATAATGGACGCCCGCAGGAAGATTCTTCATCTCGGGCAGCTTCATGATCTTCGCGCGTTCCGCACCGGATACGCCGCCCGGCCCGAGATCGGCGCTGATCACGACACGCCTCTCCTGATCGTAACGCTGGATCTGCGACGGGCCGGCCCCGAAGCCGATATCGGCAACGACGGACAGCGGCACGCTGCCGCCGCGCGAGGTCTGCACGGGTAGGTTGGCGATCGTATCGAGGTTGCGGCGGCTGTTCCGGTCCAGCATCACGCGGATCGGTATCTGGCGATCGCTGAGGCTGAATTTGGCGGCGTTCTGGTCGACATCGCCGAGCGTGGCGATGCGGATCGTCTGGCTGAGCGCGGCGGTGGTGACGCCGAGGTCGGCGGCGAGCGCGAGGCGCGGACGGATGGTAATCTCCGGCCGGGGCAGATCGCCCTCGATCCGCGGAGCGCGCAGGCCGGGCAGCCGCTTGATGCCCTCGACGACCTTGACCGCCGCGGCGCTGAGCAAGGCCGGATCGTCGCCCGCGAGCATCACCGAAACGTCGCGCGAGCTGGCGCTGTCGCCGCTCTGGGAGGAGAAGTTGATCCGCGCATCGGGGATTTGGTTGAGCGCGGGTCCCACCGCGCGTTCGAACTCATAGCTCTTGCGCTTGCGATCGTCGCGTAGCTGCATGACGATCTGCGCCGAGCCGACATCGATATATTCGACCGCCGTCTGCACCTCGGGCTGCGCGCGCAGCAGATGGGTGGCCCGATCGGCGACCGCTTCGGTCTGCGCGAGCGTCGTGCCGGGCGCCATCTGGATGTTGACCGAGCTCGTGTCCGAATCCGACGGCGGCTGAAACGTCACGGGCATCGAGCTTATGATCAGCACCGTGATGACGAAGGCGAACACGCCGACCATCATCACCAGCTTGCGATTGTCGCGGAGGAACAGCCGCCACCAGCGGCGCGGCCCCCGATCGCGCGACAGTGTCCAGGAAAGGAGCTGCTGATAGCGGTCCTGCGCCCAGCCGCCGCCATGCTCCTGCGCGCCGTGCGCCTGGAGGAAATAGGCGGCGACCATCGGCGTGATCAACCGCGCCACCAGCAGGCTCATCAGCACCGATACGACGACCGTCATGCCGAAATTGATGAAGAATTGCCCCGCGATACCCGGCATCAGCGCGACCGGCAGGAACACCGCGACGATCGAGAAGGTGGTGCCGACCACCGCGAGGCCGATCTCGTCGGCCGCATCGATCGAGGCCTGATAGGCGGTCTTGCCCATGCGCATGTGACGGACGATATTCTCGATCTCCACGATCGCGTCGTCGACGAGCACGCCGGCCACCAGGCTGAGCGCCAGCAAGGTCATGAAGTTGAGCGTGAAGCCGAACAGGCTCATGATCCAGAAGGTCGGGATCGCCGAAAGCGGGATCGCCAGCGCCGAAATCACCGTCGCGCGGCGATCGCGCAGGAAGAGGAACACCACCGCCACAGCGAGCACCGCGCCCTCGATCATCGATCGCATCGCGGCCTTGTAATTCTCCTTCACATATTTGACGCTCGTCGCGCGCTTGACGAAATGGACCTTGGGATTTTCCTTCTCGAGCTGCGCGATGACCTTGATGGCCTGGTCGTAGATCGCGACGTCCGATGCGCCGCGCGAACGCACCAGGCCGAAGCTGACGACCGGCTTGCCTTCCATCTTGGCGAGCGAGCGCTGCTCGCCATAGCCGTCGCTGACCGTGGCGATATCGCCGAGCTTGACCGAGCGGCCGTCGGCCAACTGAAGCTGCGTCTGGCTGAGCGCGAAGGCGTCGTGCGCGTTACCGAGCACGCGCACCGATTGTTCGGCGCTGGCGATCTCGGCGCGGCCGCCCGCGGCATTGGTGTTGATCGCGCGAAGCTGGGCATTGACCTGGCTGGCGGTGATCCCCTGCGCCTGCATCTTGGCGGGATCGAGGATGACGCGGATTTCGCGCGTGACGCCGCCGTGCATGCGCACGCTCTGCATGCCCTCAATGGCGAGCATCCGGCGCGAGACGGTATTCTGCACGTACCAGGAGAGCTGCTCCATCGTCATGTCGGTCGCCTCGGCCGAGAAATTGGCGAGGCTGCCGCCGTTCATGATCGCGCGCTGGATCTGCGGCTCGATGATCCCGTCCGGAAGCTGCGCGCGGATCTGCGCGATCGCGTCGCGCACGTCGGTGGTGGCGCGATCGACCGGCGTCTGGATACTGAACTGGACGAAGGTCTGCGAATTGCCCTCGCTGACCGTGGAATTGATGTCCTCGACACCCTCGAGGTTGCGCACCGCGCTCTCGACCTTCTGCGTGACCTGCGTTTCGAGCTCGGTCGGCGCGGCGCCGGGCTGGGCGATGTTGATCACCACGCCGGGGAAGGTGATTTCCGGGCTCTGGTTGACGTTCATCTGCATGAACGAGACCAGGCCGCCGAGCGTCAGCGCCGCGAACAGGACGATCGCGAAGATGGGATTGCGGATCGACCAGGCGGAGATGTTGCGCATCGGCTTACTTGACCGCCGCGGCTGAGCTGACTTCGGGGATGATCTTCTCGCCCGGGGTCAGGAAGGCGCCGGCGCTGACGACTACCTTCTCCTGCCCGGTCAGGCCGTCGATGATGCCGACGCCGTCATCGTTGACGTCGCCGACCTTCACGGCGCGGCGCGCCACCGCATTGTCCTTGGCCAAGACGTAGACGAAGTTGCCCTTGTCGTCGCTCAGCACGGCGGACTGCGGCAATTGCGGGACGTCGGTCTTGCCGCTCGAAATCTGCGCCTCGGCGAAGCCGCCGGGGCGCAGCGCCTTGTCGTAACGAAGCGCGACCCGGGCGAAGCCCTGGCGCGTCGTCGGATCGATCACCGGCGATAATTGCCACACCCGACCGGGCAGCGAGACGCCGCTGCCGATCGGCGTGACCCTGGCGGGAATGCCGATCCGCATCTGCGCGAGGCTTTGTTCGGGGACGCGCGCCAGCATCTCCATGTCGCCGTTTTCGGCGATGCGGAACAGCACGCCCTGCCCGCCGACGATCTGGCCTGGTTCCACCGATCGCGTGAGCACGAGGCCGGCCTTGGGCGCCCGGATCACGAGGCGGGCATTGCGCGCGGACTGCTCGCCGAGCAAGGCGCGCGCGACCGAGACGCGGGCGATCGCCTGATCCCGCGCCGCCGTCTTGGTATCGATATCGGCCTTGGAGACGAAGCCGTTCTTGACTAGCGCCTTGGCGCGATCGAGGTTGGACTGGGCCAGCGCGGCATCGGCCTGCGCGACCCTGACCGAGGCGGCGAGGCTCGCCGCCTGCTCGGTCTGCACCGATCGCTCGACGATCGCGAGCGGCTGGCCCGCCGATACCCATGTGCCCGGATCGACCAGCACCTGCGTGACCTGGCCGCCTTCGCCGACCACGCCGACCTGCATGTCATGCCGTGCGGCGATCACGCCGTTGGCGACGATGGTGGCCGCTATCTGGCGACGGCCGGGCTCCACGACGGTGACATGTTGCAACGGCGATTCCGCGACCGGCCTGGCGGCACGCCGTCCCACCAGCACCCAGGCGAGGATCGCCACGACGAGGATCGCCGCGGCCAGCGCGATCAGCCGGCGGCGGCGCATGCGGCGCTGCGCTTCCGGGTCGAGCGCATCCCCATCGCTCATCAGAACAGATTCCATGTTCATTCCGCAGCTTTCGTCCAGCCCGAGTCGGGCGTTGCGCTGTATTATATCGATAGATCACCAACGGCAAGCCGCGGGGTGCTGTCAGGCTCTTTTCCGCAGCGCCAGGATCGGCCAGTCGCCATGTTGGAGGCGGCGGAAAATGTCGAGTCGATTTCGCGCGAACGCGGCGAGCACGGCCTGCTCCTGCGATACCAGCAGCCCCGCCAGAATCACCGTCGCGCCGGGCGCCGTAACGCCAGACAAGCTCGGTGCGAGCGCGATCAGCGGGCCGGCGAGGATGTTGGCGACAAGCAGATCGAACGGCGCGCGCGCCCGGATCGCGGGATGATCGACGCCGTCGGCCACGACCAGGGCGATCGCGGTATCGGGGATCGCGTTGATCGCCATATTCTCCGCCGTCACGTCGAGCGAGACGGGATCGAGATCGGAGGCCAGCACCCGCGCACCCGGCCAGAGCGCGCGGGCGGCGAAAGCGAGCAGGCCGGTGCCCGTGCCGATATCCGCGATGTCGGCATAGTCCAGGCCGTCGCGGGCGAGCAGATCGAGCAGTTCGAGGCAGCCGGTGGTGGTTTCATGATGCCCGGTGCCGAACGCCCGCGCCGCCTCGATGCGAAAGCTCACCGCGTCGGCCGGTATGTTCTCGCCATGCGCGGCGGTGTGGACGTAGAAGCGCCCGATCCGGATCGGCTCCAGCCATGCCTGGCTGATCGTCACCCAATCGGCATCGACGATGCGCTCGACCAGCGGCGGCGGGCTGTGCGGCAGCATCGCCCGCAACGCCGCGATCAGCGCTTCGTCCGGCGCTCCATCGACATAGGCCTCCAGCCGCCATGCATCGGGCCGCGCGGGATCGGCCTCGGTCGAGACGAGCAGGGGCGGGGGATCGAATCCCTCCAATGCCGGAATGTCGCCCGCCAGCGCCTCACCCTCGGCGCGCGAGCAGGCGAAGACGATCTTCCAGCTTTCGCGCTGCTGCATCGGCCAGTCAGCGGACATAGCTGGCGCCGTTGATGTCGAGCACCGCGCCGGTCATCGATGGCGGCGCATCGAAGCAGCAGAAACGCACGACCTCCGCCACCTCGGCGGGATCGGCGACGCGGCCGAGCGGGATATCCTGCAACAGCCGATCGCCGCCCCGGCTGGCGAGATAATCGTCGGCCATGCCGGTCATCGTGAAGCCGGGGCAGATCGCGAAGGCGAGCACGCCCTCCGCCGCATAGCCGCGCGCGATCGTCTTGGTCATCGCCACCATCCCACCCTTGGCCGCCGCATAATGCCAGTGTGCCGGGCTGTCGCCGCGATACGCGGCGCGGCTCGCGATGTTGACGATCCGCCCGCCACCGTGCGCGATGAAATGCCGGACCGCGAGACGCGAGAGCTCGGCGGCGGCGGTGAGGTTGATCCGCAGCGTGCGTTCCCAGGCGGCGAGCCACTCGGCATCCTCGCCATCGAGCGGCGCGCTCTCGAACACGCCGGCGTTGTTGACCAATATGTCGATGCGGCCGCCCAGCCGTTCCAGTGCTGCGGCCCACAGTTTCGGCGCCGCTCCCGCCTCGGCGAGATCGGCGGCGAGGCGATCGGCGGCGGCGCTGGTGCCGTGGCCGATCAGGGCGGCGCGATCGGAGAGACGCGCGACGATCGCGGCACCTATTCCCCGGCTGGATCCGGTGACGAAGATGTTGGGCCGAGTCATGCCGCGCGCTTAGAACGCTTCTGCCTCCATCGGAACCGCGGCCGGCGCGATCAGGCGATTCTTTCGATGAACTCGGTCGCGCTTCGATCCAGCGTGGTCAGCTTGTCGTCGACCGCGCGGAAGCCAGTGTCGAGCTGATCGATATTGGCCGCGAGCTGCTCGGTGCCGATACGGATCGCGCCCACCGTGGTCGACATCGCATCGGCGGCCAGCGCGGTTTCGTCGACCGCGGCGGTGATCATCGTCACGGTCTGCGCCTGCGTCTCCATCGCGATCCGGATGCGCACGGCGGATGCCTGGACATCGTTGACGGTCGCGCGGATCGAGCCGTTGGCCTCCACCGCCTGGCGCGTCGCGGTCTGGATCGCGTTGATCTTGGTGGCGATATCGTCGGTCGCGCGCGAGGTCTGGTTCGCCAGGCTCTTCACCTCCTGCGCCACCACGGCGAAGCCACGGCCGGCATCGCCCGCGCGTGCCGCCTCGATCGTGGCGTTGAGCGCGAGCAGGTTGGTCTGCCCCGCGATGTCGCGGATCAGCCCGAGGATCGATTCGATCGCGTGCGCATGATCCGAAAGCGTCCGCGCGACGCCGACCGCCGTTTCTGATTCGGTGCCGGCGCGCGTGGCGACGTCGGCGGCCACCTCGACCTCGGTACGGGCCTCCTCGATCGCGCGGATCAGCCCGGCGGCGGTCTGCGCGGCTTCCCGCATGGCGATCGCGGATTGCTCGGCGGCGGCGGCGACCTCCGATGTCTTGCCCAGCATGCCGCGCGCGGATCCCGAGGCTTCGGCGCTGCGATCGCGCAAATCGCGCGATTCGGTGAGCGCTTCGCCCAGCAGCGCACCGATCGCGCCGCGAAACTGTTCGCCGTCGGCGATGCGTTGCTCGGCCGAACGCGCGAGCACATCCTTGTTCGAACGTCGCGCCGCCTTTTCGATCAGGATGCTCTGGACGCGGCTTAGGCAATTGCCGGCGAGAGCGGCGAATTCCGCATCCTCGGGGAAGGCTTTCGCGATAGCGTCGAGTGCCGCATCGGTCATCAGCGCGGTGATGGCGTTCGAGAGCGGAATGGAAATGTTGGAGCTTGTCATCTGCTCGCCCCGTTCCGCCGCCAATCTCATCCACGCCTCGTTGAACGGATGAGTGAACAGTTTGAGATGGGGTTCGGCGATCATCAGCGCGATCTGCTGATCGTTGACTGCGATGCCCTGCTGCAATGCCATTTTTTTGTTTTCCCGATGCATCGGGTCCAGCATCAGAAGATCCAGGGCTTCGCCCGCCGCCTCCCGGAAAGCCGTGGCCATGACCTCCGACGCGCGTGAGGCAAGAAGAGCCATTCGGGGTGCGAACCGGCCATTGTCGCCGTAGATCTCGAACTCCTCCGCTGCCGTCGAACCGTAGCGCGCCGGCGCGGGGTGGGAACTCATATCCATGTGCGACCCTTTGATTTTCCTGCGGTCACTTATGCCAGCGATTGGTAAACAGGCGGTTATCCGTTATCGCCCGATGGCGGTCGGCGGACGTTGCAAGCCGACGCCATTGCTCTAAAGGCGCTGCCAGCAGCCCAACGAGGGAGAAACTATGGCGCGGAACGCCGCGCGGCCGTTGTCGCCGCATCTGACGATCTGGAAATGGGGGCCGCACATGCTGGTCTCGATCCTCCACCGCGCGACGGGCACCGCCCTGGCGATCGGCGGGGGTATCCTGTTCGTCTGGTGGCTGAGCGCGCTGGCGGGCGGCGAGGCGAGCTATGCGCGCTTCATCGACCTGGTGACCTCCGATCGCACCGGACATCTCAACCTGATCCCGGCGATCGTCCTGATCGGGCTGACCTGGTCCTTCCTCCAGCATATGTGCACCGGTATCCGCCACCTGCTGCTCGACACGGGTGCGGGTTATGAACTCAAGGCCAACAAGGCCGGGGCTGTGGCGACGCTGGTGGTATCGAGCGCGCTGACGATCATCGTCTGGGCCGGCATCCTGATGAGGGCGCACTGATGGGCACGGGAACGGGGATCGGCCGCGTCCGCGGGCTCGGATCCGCCAAGCATGGCTCGCAGCATTGGTGGCGGCAGCGGCTGACCGCGGGGAGCAACCTGCTGCTGCTGACCTGGCTGGTCGTGTCGCTCCTGCGGCTGCCGCTCCACGATTATCGCGCGCTGGTGCTGTGGCTGTCGAGCCCGTGGGCCAGCGTGCCCCTGATCCTCGCGACGGTTTCGGTCTTCTATCACCTGCGCCTCGGGCTTCAGGTGGTGATCGAGGATTATCAGCACGATTTCAGCCGCGTCATCGCGCTGGTGGTGCTCAATTTCTACGCGATCGCCGGCGCCGCGCTTGCGATCTTCGCCATTCTCCGCGTTGCTTTTTCGGGAGCCGTCGCCTGATGCCCGCCGCCTACCAAATCATCGATCATGTCTATGACGCGGTGGTCGTCGGCGCGGGCGGATCGGGGCTGCGCGCGACGATGGGGTGCGCGGAGAAAGGCCTCAAGACCGCCTGCATCACCAAGGTCTTCCCGACGCGCAGCCATACCGTCGCGGCGCAGGGCGGTATCGCCGCGAGCCTCGGCAACAACACGCCCGATCACTGGACGTGGCACATGTACGACACCGTCAAGGGATCGGACTGGCTGGGCGACCAGGACGCGATCGAATATATGGTGCGCGAGGCGCCGGCGGCGGTGATCGAGCTCGAGCATGCCGGCGTGCCGTTCAGCCGCAACGAGAGCGGGACGATCTATCAGCGTCCGTTCGGCGGCCACATGCAGAATATGGGCGCCGGCCCCCCCGTGCAGCGCACCTGCGCCGCCGCCGATCGCACCGGCCACGCGATGCTGCACGCGCTCTACCAGCAGAGCCTGAAGTATGACGCCGATTTCTTCGTCGAATATTTCGCGCTCGACCTGATCATGGAGGACGGCGTCTGCAAGGGCGTAATCGCGCTGTGCATGGAGGATGGATCGCTCCATCGCTTTCGTGCCCACGCGGTCGTGCTGGCGACGGGCGGATCGGGGCGCACTTATTATTCGGCGACCTCGGCGCACACCTGCACGGGCGACGGCGGCGGCATGGTGCTGCGCGCAGGGCTGCCTTTGCAGGACATGGAGTTCGTCCAGTTCCACCCCACCGGCATCTACGGCGCCGGCGTGCTGATCACCGAGGGCGCGCGGGGCGAGGGGGGCTACCTCACCAACAGCGAGGGCGAGCGCTTCATGGAGCGCTATGCGCCTTCGGCCAAAGATCTGGCTTCGCGCGACGTCGTCTCACGCTCGATGGCGATGGAGATGCGCGAGGGGCGGGGCGTGGGCGAGCACAAGGACCATATCTTCCTGCACCTCGACCATATCGATCCCAAGGTGCTGGCCGAACGGCTGCCCGGCATCACCGAGACGGGCAAGATCTTCGCGGGCGTCGATCTCACGCGCCAGCCGCTGCCGGTGACGCCGACGGTCCATTACAATATGGGCGGCGTGCCGTGCAACTTCTACGGCGAGGTCGTGACGCTCAAGGACGGCAATCCCGACAGCGTGGTGCCAGGCCTGTTCGCGGTGGGCGAGGCGGCGTGCGTTTCGGTGCATGGTGCGAACCGACTGGGCTCCAATTCGCTGATCGATCTGGTGGTGTTCGGCCGCGCGACGGGCTTCCGCATCGCCGAGCTCGTTCAGCCCAACAGCAAGCATGGCAAGATCAACGTCGAGGCCGACGACAAGGCGATCGGCCGCCTCGATCATTTCCGCAACGCGCGCGGCGCGACGCCGACCGCCAGGATCCGCCTCGATATGCAGCGCACGATGCAGAAGCATTGCGCGGTGTTCCGCGATACCGAACTGCTGCGCGAGGGGCTCGGCCTGATCGATACCGTCGCCGCCACGCTACAGGATGTCGGTATCCAAGATCGCTCGCTGATCTGGAACACCGATCTCGTCGAGACGCTCGAGCTCGATAACATGCTCCCGCAGGCGGTCGTCACGATGCATGGCGCGGCCAATCGCCACGAGAGCCGCGGCGCGCATATGCACGAGGATCATCCCGACCGCGACGACGCCAACTGGATGAAGCACACCATCTCTTGGTATGAGAAGGGCCGCGTGACGCTCGATTACCGCCCGGTGCACGAATATACGCTCACCGACGAGATCGACTATATCAAGCCCAAGGCGCGCGTTTACTGACGATCCGGGACTAGGTCGCAGGCGAGATCTCTCCATCGGAAAAAGTATAGCTTGATAGGTTAGCGCCATCCGTCTGAATGGCGCAAAATGACTTGTTTGAGGGAGTTCATCTGACTCGCCGCCCCGAAATTGCTGCTTCCAGTAATCGTTACGGAACCGTGCGCTGCGGGAGCGGTTGAGAGGCCTAACCGTCCGCATCTAACCGCCCGCATCAGGAGATATTCGATGGCCGACACCCCGTCCGACGGCGCCCCCGAGAGCGGCACGAGCACGCCCCCCCCACGCCGTCGTCGCGCACGCGGGGATAGCGGTACGAGCGCCAAGCCGAAGCGTTCGCCCGCCGCCAAGACGACGCGATCCTCACCGACGCGTCGATCGTCGGCGGTTACGGAAGCGGTCGCCGCGCCCAAGAAGACCGCGCGAAGGGCCGCGACCGCCGCCAAATCTACAGCGACGAAAGTCGTTCGGCAGGCAAGGCCCAAGGTCAAGGCCGCTGCCGACAAGATCGTGAAGACCGAACAAGCGGTGGTGAAGAGCCGCCTCGGCAAGGGCATGATCATCGGCGGCGCGATCGCCGCGCTGACCGCCGGCATAGCCGCCAAGTTCGGGCGCAAGAAGATTTCGCAGGCCACCACCAATGCGATGGACAAGGTAATGGGCAAGCCCGAGCCCGCCGAGCCCACCCCGCCTAAGATGTCCGCCGACTGAAATCGATCCGGCGCGGGCTAATCCATATCGACGTGGATAAGCTCGCGCTCGTGGTCGCGGCAGGCGCAGTCCAGTTTCCAGGCGAGCGCCGCCGCCAGAAGGCACAGCACCGAAACGCTCATCAACGTTCCCACGATCGAAAAGCCGATCTGCGTGAGGATGCCCGCGATCGCCGCGCCGAGCACCATCGCGCCCGAATTTACGATGTTGTTGGCGGCCACGGTTCGAGCGGTCTGCTCGATCTCGACCGTCGTCGTGAGGAAGGCATAGAGTGGGACGACGAACATGCCGCCGGTGATCGCGATGCCCAGCAACGACAGGCTGGCGAGGGGCGCACCGGGGTGGGTGAGAAAATCGCTCAGCGTGAAATAGGTGCCTGTGGGTGCGGGCGTCCAGTTTTCGGCGGAGATGCCCATCAGGATGATGAACAGCGCCATCGCGGCCACCGACCCCGACGCATAACGCGCCGAGACCCGGCCGCCGAGCAGGCGGTTGATCAGGATAGACCCGATCGCCACGCCGACCGAGAAGATCGCGAGAAAGACGCTCGCCACTTCCTTGTCGGCGGTGAAGACATTCTTCACCAGCGGGGGGAACTGGATGATCAGGATCGCGCCAATCATCCAGAAGAAGCTGATCGAGCAGATCGCCAGGAACAGCCGCGGAATATGCATCGTGGAAGCGATCAGGCGGATCGAGGAGCGGATGATGTGCCAATCGAGCTTCTTGTGCGCGCCCATGGGTGGTGCGGGGGGAATGCCGCGCGCGGTGAACCAGCCCGCGACCGCCACGACGATCGCGAGGATCGCGGTGACATGCGCATCGATCTTGCCCGCAAGGATCGTTCCGCTGAGGATGGCGCAATAGGTGCTCGCCTCGACGAGCCCGGTGCCGCCCAGCACTTCGTCGGCCTCGAGATGCTGGGGCAGCAGCGCATATTTGATCGGGCCGAAAAAGGTCGAGTGGATGCCCATCGCCAGCACGGCGGCCAGCATCAGCGGCACCGATCCCGCGAACAGCGCGCCGGCGCCGAGCAGCATGATCGCGATCTCGGCCGTCTTTACCAGGCGGACGATCCGCGCCTTATCGGTGCTGTCGGCGAGCTGGCCCGAAAGCGCCGAGAGCAGGAAGAAGGGCAGGATGAACAGGCCCGTGGCGATCGCGGAAAAGGTCGCCTCGGCGCGTGCATTCGAATAAATCTGATAGGTGGCGATCAGGATCATCGCCTGCTTGAACAGATTGTCGTTGAAGGCCCCCAGGAACTGGGTGGCGAACAAGGGAAGGAACCGCCGCGTGGTCAGCAGCCGGAAGGATGCCTTCATCGGTTCGGGGCGCGTACGGGAAAGGCCATCGTCGGGCGGCTCCTTAGCGCATCGTTCGCGCAGGTTCCAATCCCGCATGTCGCCGGAGCGATGATATCGCCCGTCATCGAAACCGGGCGGCTGCGGTTGAGACTGCATCGACCCGACGATCTCGACCGGCGCAGCGCGATCCGGATGCAGCCCGAAACGATGCGCCACATCGGCGGCGCCGCGGCCAGCCTGCCCCAGGCGCGCGAGGAAAGCTGGGCGCGAATTCAGCGCTATGTCGGCCATTGGGCGCTGTTCGGATGGGGGCTATTCGCGATCGAGGAGCGCGCAACCGGCCTGTTGATCGGCGAGGCGGGGATCGCCGATTTCCATCGCGGCCTGCGCCCCGATTTCGACGCGACGCCGGAGGGCGCCTGGCTGTTGGCGGCCGAAGCCGGCGGCAAGGGCTATGCGACCGAGGCGATGCAGGCGGCGATCGACTGGTTCGATCGCAACAGGGGACGCGAAAGAATCGTTTGCGTGATCGATGGACAGAATCTCGCCTCGATCCGCGTCGCCTACAAGCTCGGCTTCGGGCGCTATGACGAAATCGACTATCATGGCCAGCCAAAGCTGTTGTTCGAACGCCCGGCATGACCGTTTGCGCGAGCATGAAGCTGCTTTAGGGGTGGCGCCACGATGCTGACGCTGCCGAACATCCTCACGCTCTCCCGCATCTTCGCGATGCCGGTGCTGGTGGCGTTGCTCTGGCATCCCAAGCCCGCCGATTTCGCGATCGCCTGCGCGCTCTACGCGCTGGTGGCAATCACCGATTATTTCGACGGTTACCTGGCGCGCGCGCAGGGCGCGGTTTCCCGGCTCGGCATCTTCCTCGATCCGATCGCCGACAAGATCATGGTCGCGACGGTAATCGTCATGCTGCTGTACACGCGCGTGATCGATGGCCTGCCGGTGATCGCCGCGCTGGTGATCCTGCTGCGCGAGATCGCCGTTTCGGGGCTGCGCGAGTTTCTCGCCGAACTGCGTGTGTCGATGCCGGTCAGCCAGCTCGCCAAGTGGAAGACGACGTTCCAGCTTCTCGCGCTGGGGCTGCTGATCGCGGCGGGCGCTCTGCCCGAAACGCCGGTGATCGGCTGGGCCGGATTGTTCTGCCTGTGGATGGCGGCGGGGCTCACGCTGATTACCGGATGGGATTATCTGCGCGTCGGCCTCAAGCATATGGATTGAGGCAATGGCGATCGAGATGCTGTATTTCGCCTGGGTCCGCGAGCGGATCGGCCTCGATCGGGAGATGATCGATCCACCCGACGAGGTGGCGACGGTCGCCGATCTCATCGCTTGGCTCGCGATGCGCAGCCCGGGCCATGCCGAGGCCCTGGCGGACCCCGAACGTCTGCGCGCGGCGATCGATCAGAGCTTTGCCGGGATGGAGGCGAGCATCGGGAAGGCGCGCGAAGTGGCGCTGTTCCCCCCGGTCACCGGCGGATGATCCGGGTTTGCGTGCAACGGGAAAGCTTCGCGCCGGGCGCGCTGCTCGAGGAACTCGAGGCTGTCGGCGGTGGCGGCGTGGCGAGCTTCACCGGGATCGTGCGCGGCGAAGGCGATCTGGTCGAACTGATGCTCGAACATCATCCCGCGATGACCGCCAGTGCGATGCGGGAGATCGCGGATCGCGCCGCGCAGCGCTGGCCGCTGCTCGGGGTGATCCTCGTCCATCGCTACGGCGCTCTGGTGCCCGGCGACCGAATCGTCTTCGTCGGCGTCGCCGCCCGGCACAGGGCGGCGGCGCTCGAAAGCTGCGCCTTCCTGATCGACTGGCTCAAGACCCGCGCGCCCTTCTGGAAGCGCGAGCGATTCGCCGACGGCCGGACGCGATGGATCGAGCCGCGCGCCGAGGACGATCGCGCGGCGGCGCGCTGGGAGGTTTAGGCTGCCGCCTGCTGGGTGGCTTCCTCGCCCTTGCGCAACGCCTCGGCGAGGAGGCGGAACTCCTTCTCGCGCGGGCTGCCGGATCGCCAGATCAGCGAGATCTGCCGCGCCGCATGTTCGGCTGCCAGCGGGCGGGCGACGACATTGGTGTGATCGAGCAGGCCGGCCTTGAGCGCCATTTCGGGCAGCATCGTCACGCCGAGCCCATTTTCGACCATCTGGACGAGCGTGTGCAGCGAAGTCCCCATCATCGATGCCTCGGCGCGCAGCTCCGGCCGGTTGCAGGCGCCCAGCGCATGCTCCTTGAGACAATGACCATCCTCGAGCAGCAGCAATTCGCTGGGCGCGATGCTCTCCGGCCTGATCCGCGCGGGCAGGGCTTTGGCGCGATCCGGGGGGAACGCGACGTAGAGCGGATCGCGGAACAGATCGGCGTAATCGACGTCGCCGCACGCGTAGGGGAGCGCCAGCAGCACGCAATCGACCTGGCCGCGATGCAGCGATTCGCAGGCCGCCCCCGACGTCTCCTCGCGCAGATAGAGCTTGAGATCGGGCCACTCCTCGCGCAGCCGGGCGAGGACGCGGGGCAGCAGGAACGGCGCGATCGTCGGGATCACCCCGAGGCGCAACTCGCCCGACAGCGGCTTGCCCGCCGCTTTCGCCAGAGCGGCCAGTTCCTCGGCCTCGCGCAGGACGCGCTGTGCCTTGTCGGCGAGACGCTCGCCGAGCGGGGTGAAGCGCACCACCCGACGCGTCCGCTCGACGAGCATGATGCCGAGCAGCGACTCGAGTTCGCGCAGGCCGGCGGAAAGCGTCGACTGGGTGACGAAGCAGGCACTGGCGGCCCGGCCGAAATGGCCGAAATCGCGTAGCGCGACGAGATATTGGAGCTGTTTGAGCGTCGGAAGGTAGGTGGACACGCTAATCGCCTCGATCGATCAATGGTCATCATATAATCAATTTGTTTGTCTAGCGATAGAGCGTAGAGGAGGGTGCTTCTTCCCCAAAGCACCATGGAGAGTTTCAAAATGCTGACCGTCGGCGACAAATTTCCCTCGTTCGTCCTGCCCGTACAGCAGGGCATCGCCGCTCTCCCCGGAGGCGAGACGATCGATACCGGCGAGACCGGCAGCAAGTGGAAGGTCGTGTTCTTCTGGCCGAAGGATTTCACCTTCATCTGCCCGACCGAGATCATCGGCTATGGCGAGCTGAAGAATGACTTCGAGGATCGCGACGCGGTGCTGATCGGCGCCTCCACCGACACCGATTTCGTCCACTTCGCATGGCGCAAATCGGATGAGCGTCTGGCCAATTGCGAGTTTCCGTGGATCGCGGACAATCAGAAGAAGCTCGCCAACGCGCTGGGCATCGTCGATGCCGACGCGGGCGTCGCCTATCGCGCGACCTTCATCGTCGATCCGCACAATGTGATCCAGCACGTCACGGTCAACGGCCTCAACCAGGGCCGCAACCCGCAGGAGGCGATCCGCGTCCTCGACGCGTTGCAGACCGACGAGCTCTGCCCGTGCAATTGGACGGCTGGCGACGAGGTACTCAAGCCCGCCGCCTGATCGAACTTTCTCGGGGGGCGCGGGTGGCATGCTGCCGCCCGCGCCCTTTTTCTATCTGCAAATCACAAGGAGAGTACGATGTCGCTCCGTGACTTTTCGGCCGAGCTGCCCGATTACGCCAAGGATATCCGGCTCAACGTCAATTCGCTCGCGGGCGATGCGACGCTTGCCGATCAGAAGAAATATGGCCTGCTGCTCGCGACCGCGCACGGCACCGGCTACAAGCCTCTGGTCGATGCCGCCGAGGCCGAATGCGCCCCCAAGCTTTCGCCCGAGGCCGCCGATGCGGCGCGCGCGGCGGCGGCGATCATGGCGATGAACAACGTCTACTATCGCTTCGTCCATCTCGCGGCGAACAAGGAATATGGCCAGCTTCCCGCCAAGCTGCGGATGAACGTGATCGGCGCTCCGGGGATCGACAAGGCCGATTTCGAGCTGTTCAGCCTCGCGGTTTCCGCGCAGAACGGTTGCGGGATGTGCATCGATGCGCATGAGAAGGTGCTCAAGGGCCATAACGTGCCCACCGAGACGATCCAGGCGGCGGCGCGCTACGGCGCGGTGATGAGCGCGGCCGCGACGGTGCACGCGACGCGGGTATAGCCCTGCCGTTCAGGTCGGTTCGGCTTCGTCCAGCCGCCTCCGATGGAGCGGCGGTTGCCGCTCGGTCGCCGCCATCGCCATGATCTTGTCGCGGAGCTGCGCGCGCTTGTCGTGGATCGAGGCGATGACCGGCCCCATCGCGACGCCGAGATCGACCAGCACCGCTTCGGATAGCTGGAGCGAGGATTCCACCGTTTCGGGCACCGCATCGGTCGCGCCGGCGCGGTAGAGTTCGGCGGCATGGTTGGGATCGCGGGCGCGCGCGACGATCGTGAGATCGGCGAAGCGCGCGCGCAGGCTGCGGGTGAGGCGGACGCTCTGAACGGGATCGTCCATCGTTAGGATCACCGCGCTCGCCCGATCGACATCCAGCCGCTCGATCGCGCCCGCGCGCGCGACGTCGCCGAAGCGGACGGTATACCCGCGTTCGCGCGCGGCGGAGACATTCTCGCTGTCCGCATCCAGCGCGAGATAGGCGTGGCCATGCGCGGTCAGCATCTGCGCGACGAGCTTGCCGACGCGGCCGAAGCCGATGATCAGCGCGCGGGGGCCTTCCTCGACTTCGGCGGGTTCGACCTGCGCCGATTGTTTGGCGGCTTGCCTGGCCAGGACTTTGCCGATCACCGCGAGCAGCGGCGTGATCGTCATGCCGATCGCGGTGACGACCTGCCAGAAAGCGGCGCTCTCCGCTCCGATCACGCCCGCCGCCGCCGCCGAGGTCAGCACGATCAGGGTCGTCTCGCCCGGCGCCGCCATCATCAGCGCGACGTGCATTGCGACGCCGTGGCGCGCGCCGCCGATGCGGAGCAGGATCGCGGTCACCAGCGCCTTGATCGCGACCACCGCCACGACCGCGGCCAGCAGCGCCGACCATCGCGCGGCGATCGCATCGATATCCAGCGACATGCCGACCGTGATCAGGAAAACGCCGAGCGCCAGCCCCTGAAACGGCGCGGTCATCGCCTCGACCTCTTCGTGATAATCGGTCTCGGCGATCAGGATGCCGGCGAGCAGCGCGCCGACGATCGGCGACAGGCCCGCCGCGGTGGTGGCGATGCTCGCCAGGATGACGACGAGCAGGCTGGCGGCAAGAAACAGCTCCGGGCTCTTGGTGCGCGCGGCCTGCGCGAAGAGGCGGGGAAGCGCGATCCTCCCGATCACCAGAAGCACGCCGACGGTGGCGCCGCCGATCAGCAGCGTCCGCAGAAGCGCGCTCATTCCGCCGCCGCCGCCGGGCGCGATCGCGCTCAGGCCGAAGAGGATCGGCACCAGCGCCAGATCCTCGAACAGCAGCATCGCGAAGGCGCGCTGCCCCACCGGCCCCGTGGTGCCGGCGATCGGCAGCACCAACGCCGTCGAGGACAGCGCCAACGCGAAGCCCAGCCCGAGCGAGGCCGTCGTCGCCTGGCCCGACAGCCACAAGGCGACGCCGAGCAGCAGCCCGCAGGCCGCCAGCTCGGCGGCGCCGAGCCCGAACACCTTGGCGCGCATCACCCAGAGCCGCCTGAACGACAGCTCCAGCCCGATCGAGAAGAGCAGCAGCACGATGCCGAGCTCGGCGAACGGCTCTATGGCGTGCGGCTCGCTGATCGTGACATAATAGAGCCACGGCAATTGCGGCACGAAGCGCCCGAGCCCCGCCGGACCCACCGCCATGCCGACGAGGATGAAGCCGATGACCGGGTTGATTCGCAGCCGTGCGAATGCGGGGATGACGATGCCCGCCGCGCCGAGGATGACGAGCGCATCGGAAAAGCCGGCGGATTGAAGCGAGAGCGCCATAGGCCCCTCATCCTACGCCGCTTCGGGTAAAGCCAGCGCCGAGCTGCGGCGAATCGCCGCGCCCACCTCGCCAGGCGCGGATGCCACTGCTAACCGACGCCGATGCAGGCTGCCGATCCTCTCGATCAGATCGTCGACGCACCGTTCGACAGCGCGCTTTCCGAACGCTATCTCGTCTATGCACTCTCGACGATCACGGCGCGGTCGCTGCCCGACGTTCGCGATGGACTGAAGCCCGTCCATCGCCGCTTGCTTTGGGGCATGCGGCTGCTGCGGCTCGATCCGACATCCGCGTACAAGAAATGCGCGCGCGTCGTCGGCGACGTGATGGGCAAATATCATCCGCATGGCGATGCCTCGATCTACGATGCGATGGTGCGCCTCGCGCAGCCCTTCGCGCTACGCTATCCGCTGGTCGACGGGCAGGGCAATTTCGGCAACGTCGACGGCGATAATGCCGCGGCGATGCGCTATACCGAGGCACGGCTTACCGCCGCCGCGCTCCAGCTCATGGAGGGGCTCGACGAGCAGACGGTCGCCTTCCGCCCGACCTATAACGGCGAGGAGGAAGAACCCGAGGTCTTCCCCGGGCTGTTCCCCAACCTGCTGGCCAACGGCGCTGCCGGCATCGCCGTCGGCATGGCGACCTCGATCCCGCCGCACAACGCCGCCGAGCTGATCGACGCCGCCATCCACCTGATCGACCAGCCCGAGGGTTCGCCCGCCGAGCTGATGCAGTTCGTGCACGGGCCGGACCTGCCGACCGGCGGGATCATCGCCGATAGCGCGGCGGCGATCGCCGAGGCCTATGCCACGGGGCGGGGGGGCTTCCGCGTCCGCGCGCGCTTTTCGGAGCCGGAGAAGGGCGCGCAGGGGAGCTGGCAGCTCGTCATCACCGAAATTCCCTATGGCGTGCCCAAGGCTAAGCTGATCGAGCAGATCGCCGCGCTGATCGCCGACAAGAAGCTACCGATCCTCGCCGACGTGCGCGACGAGAGCGACGAGGCGATCCGCATCGTCATCGAGCCGCGCAGCCGCACGGTCGATCCGGAGGTGTTGAAGGACAGCCTCTATCGGCTGACCGATCTCGAAATCCGCGTGCCGCTCAACCTGAACGTGCTCGACAAGGATCGCACGCCACGCGTGATGAGCCTGAAGCAGGCGCTCGCCGCCTGGCTGGAGCATCAGTTCGAGGTGCTGGTCCGCCGTTCGCGCCACCGGCTGGAGAAGATCGCCGACCGGATCGAACTGCTCGACGGCTATCTCGTCACCTATCTCAATCTCGATCGGGTGATCGCGATCATCCGCGAGGAAGATGAGCCGCGCCCCGTGCTGATGGTCGAATTCGATCTCACCGAGCGGCAGGCCGAGGCGATCCTCAACATGCGGCTGCGCTCGCTGCGCAAGCTCGAGGAGATGGAGCTGCGCCGCGAGCGCGAGAAGCTTTCGGAGGAGGCCAAGGGGCTGGAGGCGCTGGTCGAGAGCCCGGCGCGGCAGCGCACGCGGCTCAAGCGCGATCTTGCCAAATTGCGCGAGACCTATGCGCCCGAAACCGCGCTCGGGCGCCGCCGCACGACGATCGAGGAGCAGGGGCCGGCGCGCGAAATCCCGCTGGAGGCGATGATCGAGCGCGAGCCCATCACCGTGATCCTGTCCCAGCGCGGCTGGATCAGGGCGATGTCCGGCCACCGCGATCTCGCGTCGGCCGATACGCTCAAGTTCAAGGAGGGCGACGGGCCGGCCTTCGCCTTTCACGCCCAGACCACCGACAAATTGCTGCTCTTCGCCGAGACCGGGCGCGTCTATACGCTGGCGGCTGACCGGCTGCCCGGTGGGCGCGGCTTCGGCGAGCCGGTGCGGCTGATGATCGATCTGGAGGGGGAAGCGGCGACCGTCGCGCTGATACCGTTGCGCGCCGACGAAAGGCTGCTGCTGGCGGCGAGCGACGGCAAGGGCTTCGTAGCGCGCGCCGCCGCGATCAGCGCGGAGACGCGCAAGGGGCGGCAGGTCGTCAACCTGCGCGATGGCGCGCGCGTAAAGCTGGTCAAGCGGATCAGCGGCGAGGACGATTATGTCGCGGCGATCGGCGACAATCGCAAGCTGGTGATCTTCCCGCTTTCCGAATTGCCCGAAATGGAGCGCGGGCAGGGTGCGCAAATCCAGCGCTACCGCGATGGCGGCCTTTCCGATGCGATCACCTTCCGGCTCGTCGATGGCCTGTCCTGGCCGATGGGCGGCGAGAGCAAGCGGACGCGAACCGAGAGCGACCTCGGCCCATGGCGCGTCGCGCGCGGGGCGGCGGGACGGATGCCGCCGACGGGTTTTCCGAGGGATAATCGCTTTGCCGATGCCCCCGGCGGAAAGAGCACGGAAAATTAACGGCCTAGCTCTAAAAGCGGTTCGCGATGGAGATGTCGAGGATCGCCCGCGAGAGTGCCAGGCCGGTGGCGCGCCCCGCCGACGTACGTGCTGCGTTGCTTCCCGGCCACGATTTGCAGCGCTATATCGATGCGCTGCCGATCGCGGCGGCCGTGGCCGCGATCGTCGACGGCGATCCGATCGATGTCGCGCATAACGCCGCCTTTTCCAGCCTGGCCGACAATATCGCCGACAAGGATCATCTGGAAGAGCTTCGCGAGGCGCTTCGCCGATTCGCGCTTTCGCATGCCACGGCCGATCAGTTCAGCTGGAAGGAGCCCGGAATAGGCGGGCGGCATTTCCAGGTTCATCTCGCGCCGCTCACCTCGCGCATGCATCCCGATCCGTTGATCATGCTGACGATGATCGATCGCACCACCGCGGTCGAAACCGAGCGCTCGCTCCGTTCGGAGATGCTGCACGACAGCCTTACGGGCCTGCCCAACCGGGTCGCGTTCGAAGAGGCGATCGATGCGGCGATCGGCGACACCGCCTTCGCCAACATTGCCGTGCTCAACGTCAATCTCAACCGTTTCAGCCGCGTCAACGAGAGCATCGGATCGCTGGCCGGCGACGAACTGATCATTACCGTGGCGCGACGGATGGTTTCGATCATGCGCGCGGGAGACATGCTGGCGCGCCTGGGCGGCGACGAATTCGGCGTGCTCGTCCGCCTCGTCGACGGGCCGGGCGATGCGCTTAACGTCGCGCGCCGGTTGCAGGCCTCGCTGGCGACGCCGATGCGGCTTTCGGAACTCGAGATCCGCATCGATTGCGCGATCGGCTGCGCGTTGTGGCACGATAAATTGCCGTCTTCCGACGAGATCATCCGCCACAGCCAGGTCGCGTTGAAGCGCGCCAAGCTTTCGGGCCAGATCGAGGTTTACGAGCCCGGCGAGGTCGGGCACGCGCGGAACCGCTTGAGCATGGAGACCGAGCTCCGGCATGCGCTCGAACGCGACGAGATAAGGCTCGATTTTCAGCCGCTGATCGAGCTGGACACCGGCCGGGTCGCCGGCTTCGAGGCCCTGGCGCGCTGGTCGCATCCCCAGCGCGGCGAAATCCAGCCCGCCGATTTCATCCCCGTCGCCGAGGAATCGGGATTGATCCTGCCGCTAGGGCGGTGGGCGATCGATTGCGCGGTGCGGACATTGGCAGGCTGGGATGCCGCCGCCGGATATGAATTGCCGGTCTATGTCAGCGTCAACGTTTCGCCCGTGCAGCTCGCGCGCGATCATGTAGCGGCACTGGTCGGCGATTCGCTCGACCGCCACGGCATCGGCGGGGGAAGGCTGACGCTGGAGCTCACCGAAAGCTCGATCATCGCCGATCCCGATCGTGCCGCCCGCCTGCTGGGCGATCTCAAGGCGCTCGCCTGCCGCATCGCGATGGACGATTTCGGCACCGGCTATTCCAGCCTCGCCTCGCTTCAGAAGCTGCCGATCGACATTCTGAAGATCGATCGCCAGTTCATCGCCGCCATGCACAACGATCGCGATTCAACCGCGATCATCCGCGCGATCCTCAGCCTCGCACGCGCGCTCGGGATGGTGACGATCGCCGAAGGGATCGAGGACCAGGGCGCGGCGCGTACGCTGGCCGTCCTAGGTTGCGAGATCGGGCAGGGATTCTGGTTCTCGCGCGCGATCCGTTCCGACGCCGCCTTCGCCTTCCTCATGGATGCGATCCACCCGCACTCCGCAGCCTGCGGTTAAGGAGCGGCCGCCTCTTCGGCGGCGATCGCCAGCGCCCGATCGCGATCGGGAAAGCCTTCGCTGGCCCAGCGCCTCTCCACCCTGGCAAGCGTCGCCGCGATCCGGGGGCCGGCGGGCATGCCCAGCGCGATCAGCGCGCTGCCGGTAATCGGCAGACGCGGGGGCTGCCACCCTTGCAGCGAAGCAACACCCGCCGCATCGCCGGCCAGCAACAGCCGATCGATCGCGCCTTGAACGCCGATCTCGTGCGCCAGCAGGCTTGGCGACGTGTCGAGCTCCCCCCGCGACGCGCTGACGAGCCGCCGCCGCTGCGCGTTGGAGAGCTTGAGCCGCGCACCGATGCTATCGACCAGCGCGGCATCGCGGGGCAGCAAGGCGGACATGCGCCGCAGCGGATCGGCAAGGCCGAGTTCGCGCTCGATCGGGACGAGCCGTTTCAGGCGGTCGAGCCCGTCGCCGCCGATCTCGGGCAGGATCGCCGTCAGAATGCCCGCCGAGAGCATCTCGGCGAGCGCTGGCGCTGGATTGGGAACGGCGAGAAGCTTGAGCAGCTCCTGCGCGATACGCTCGCGCGACAGGCTCATGAGATCGTTCGCGCGCCGAGCGCAGGCGGAGAGCCCCTGCGGCTCCGGCGCGCCGATCCCGAAGCGCGCATGGAAGCGGAAGAAACGCAGGATGCGCAGGTGATCCTCCGCGATCCGTTGCAGCGGATCGCCGATGAAGCGCACCAGCCTTCGATCGAGATCGGTCAGACCGCCGAAATGATCGTGGATCAGTCCCGATCCGGCTTCGGCCGACAGCGCGTTGATCGTGAAATCGCGCCGAGCGGCATCCTCGTGCCAATCATCGGTGAAGGCGACACGGGCGTGCCGTCCGTCGGTTTCGACGTCGCGCCGGAGCGTCGTCACCTCGATCGGGCCGTCGGGCAGCACGGCGGTGATCGTGCCGTGCGCGATGCCGGTCGGAACCGCCTTGAAACCGGCGCGCGCGATCCGCTCGGCGCTTTCCGCGGGCGGATGGATCGTGCCCAGATCGACATCGGAAACCGGCAGCGCGAGCAGCGCGTCGCGCACCGCGCCGCCGACGATCCGCACCTCGTCCCGCTCGGCGCCGAGAGCGTCCATCAGCGCCGGCAGGCCGGCTCGCTTGCGCCAGACCGCGTCTGGCATCCTCATGCGAAGCGCGCCAGCCGGCTCGCGAGATTGACGACGATGCCCGCCGTCGCCCCCCAGATCCGACGCTCGCCCCAGTTGATCTCGTAATATTGATGCATGCGGCCGGCCTTTTCGACCGAACGGATGATATGGTTCGCCTGCTCGAGCAGGAAGCCGAACGGCACCTCGAAAACGTCGGCGACCTCGGCTTCATGCGGCGTGAGCGGCAGGTCGGGTGTGGTCACCCCGATGACGGGCAGGATGTCGAAGCCCGAACTCGTTCGGTAGCGATTGGAGGTGCCGACCACCTCGACGGCGCCGGGCGGCAATCCGATTTCCTCATCGGCTTCGCGGAGCGCGGCGGCGATCGCATCCTCGTCCTCGGGATCGACCTTGCCGCCCGGAAAAGCGATCTGGCCGGCGTGGCGGCGGAGATCGGCATGACGCAAGGTCAGGATCACGCCGGGCTCGGGCCGATCGGTGACGGCGATCAGCACCGCTGCGTCGGCATAGATCGTATCGGCAAGGTCGATGTCATCGCCTTGCGGTCCCAGCCCGCGGCTATCCGCCAGCGCCGACGCGAGACGCTCGGCCAGCGTCATGGCGCGGTCAGCGCGAGAAAAGCGCCGTTGCTCCAGAGCCCCGGCGGTTCGAGCCCTTCGTCCAGCGCGATCTCCGCCATCTCATAATAGACCGGGCGGGCGATCAGCGCTTCGAGCCCGGCGCGAACGTGCAGATAGGGGTGGGGGCCGTCCTCCCGCTGTTCGAAGCGCAGGCCGTGGCCCTCGTCCGCCTCGACAAGGTCGCCGGTATTCAGGCGAAAGGCGATTCGGCGCTCGCTCTTCTCGCCTTCGGTGCGCATTTCGACCGCGACGAAGGCGGCATCCTCGACATCGATCGTCAATTTCTCGGCCGGCGTGACGAGGACGTGGCTGCCGTCGGGCTCACGCCGCAGCACGGTGGAGAAAAGGCGCACCATCGCCGCCCTGCCGATCGGCGACCCTTCATGAAACCAGGTGCCGTCGCGCGCGATCCGCATCGCGCTGTGCCCGCAATGCTTCGGGTTCCACGTCTCGACCGGAGGAAGGCGCTTCTCCTCCACCAGCCGCGCGATCTCCGCCAATGAGAGGCCGGCGAGATCGTCAGGGGGAGGCGCGCGTTCGGGCATCTTTCCCTGTTAGAGCGCGCCGCCCAGCGATTAAAGACCCGCCCTGACGATGCGGGGGCCGAGATGACCCGCCACGGGAAGCGACCGGCCCGCCGGCACGCGCGCCAGCAGACGGCGGCGCACCACAGGGCCCGGCACTCCCCACTCCCGCGTCCAGCGCGCCTCGAAACCGAAGAAGCGGCCATAATATTCGGGGTCGCCGATCAGGACGAGCGGATCGGCCTCCGTCGCTTCCGCCGCCGCGATCATCCGGTTCATCATCCTCCGGCCGATGCCGCCGCGCTGGAGATCGGGATCGACCGCGACGGGCCCGACGAGAATCAGCGGCGTGCGGAAATCGAGCGCCACCGGCCAGCATTGCAGCGAGCCGACCAGCGTATGCGCCTCATCGAAAGCCGCGAAGGAAAGCGCCGGGATCGCGGTCATGCCGTCGCGGATGCGATAGGCGGTGCGCTGCCGGCGATCGCGGCCGAACGCCGTATCGAGCAGGGCATCGACCGCGGCGGGATCGGCTTCGAGCAGCGGTGCGATCGTGACCGGGGGAGAAGGCGCTGGCATAAGGCGCGCCGCGCATAGCCGAGCCGCCCCGAAACGCAACGCGCTTGCGGGTGTCCGCGCGAAGTGGGAAAGGCGGCCGCACCCGACGAGATGACGATGCAAGCAACCTTGGCCGAACCTTTCTCCCCGCCGCAAGCGCTTCAGCCGGATTGCCATCCCGACGACCTGCTGCGCCTGGAAGTCGACGATATCGCGATCGATCTGCTGACCGGCATCTATTCGGAGGAGACTCACCTCCCGCAGCCGCTGCGGATTTCGATCGCGGTCGATCTTGTCACGCCCGATCGCTTCGCACCGGAAACTGCGCTCTCGGCTTCGAAGAATTACCTCGATCTGCGCGAAGCGGTGACGAAGGCGATCCCGCGCGATCGGCACTTCACGCTGATCGAGGCGATCGCCGATCATGTCGCCGATACGCTCTTCCTGGGCGACCCGCGGGTGCGGCGCGTTTCGGTCAAGATCGTCAAGCTGGCGATTTCCGAGGGCGGCGAGGCGATCGGCATGACGCTCGTGCGCCATCGGCGCTGATGCTGGCGCTCGTCACCGGGGGAACGCGGCGGCTGGGTGCCGCGATCGCCGCGCGGCTGGCGAAAGCGGGCTATGACCTCGCGCTCCACAGCCATAGCGCCGCCGAGCCGGAGCCCGCGCTGGCCGAGGCGATCCGCGCGAGCGGCGTGCGCTGGGCGAGCTTTCCCGCCGATTTGGCGGACGAAGCCGCGGTCGATCGCCTGTTCCCACAGGTCATCGCGCATTTCGGCGCCGCGCCGAGCATATTGATCAACAGCGCCTCGCGATTCGGCGCCGATGACTGGTCGAACGCCACGATCGCCACGATGGTCGAGCATTATGCGGTGAATGCCGCAGCACCGGCGCGGCTCGCACAGCAACTCGTGGAGAATCTTGGCGTGGGGCAGGGGGGGGTGGTCATCAACCTGCTCGATCAGCGGATCGTATCGCCGCCCGTGGATCAGGCGAGCTATACCGCCTCGAAACTCGCGCTCGCCGGGATCACCCAGGCGCTGGCGCGCGCGCTGGCGCCCCGGGTGCGGGTGTGCGGGATCGCGCCCGGTCTGACGCTGCCGACGCCGGACTATTCCCCGGCGCAGCTCGAACGGCTCGCCACGGCGATGCCGCTTGGCCGCCTGCCGACGCCGGACGATATCGCCGCTGCCGCGCTGTATCTCGTAGAAGCCCAGGCAACCACCGGGCAGGTCCTGTTCGTCGACGGGGGTGCTTCGATGGTTTCGTTCGAGCGTGATTTTCTCTTCATGACCCGCGACTAGGGTCTGTCGTGTTGACGTTGAACTCTCGTCACCCCGGCTCAAGGCCGGGGTGACGTTTCAACATGAACACGGCAGCCTCTAGTCCCGGTTGCGAATGCACGGGCCAAGCCCGTCGGTCACGACCTTGTAATCGGTCCGCGCCTGCTCGGCGTCCGCATCGGCGATGCCTTCAAGGGCGGCGGGCGGCAGGCTCGGCGGCAAACCGCAGGCCAGACGATACCACAGAAAAGTCTCGGGCTGGGGCGGGGCTGCGCTGGCGTCGACCAGCTCGGACAGCGCGACCGCCCAGCGCGGCGCCTCTCCCGGACGCCGGATGATCGACAGCGAGATCGGTCGTCCATCCGACGTGCGGACGAAGATCTGCGTCTCGCCCTCGCCGGGGAGCGATCCCGCGACATGGAAGGCATGGCCGATGCCGATCACCGAAGGCGGCGCATCGGGCGCGACCGATGCGGTGAGGATCGCGCGCAGCCGTGCCTCGCTGGCCGGGGTGCGGAGCAGTTGCGCGTGCGGGCCGGCCAGGGTGATCTCGCCTGCCCGGGCGGTCGGCGTTGCCAGCAGCAGCACGCCCGTCCCCTTGAGCTTGGCCTTGGCCTGCGCCTGCGGGAGATCGACGAGATAGCGTACTTCAGCGGGTGCGGGGCCGCGCCCGCCGATCAGTGCCAGCACCCTGGCTTCGACGAAGAAGCGCACCTTGCCGGAAGCGACGCCCGCCGCCTGCTCGCGCTTGAGCAATGTCGCTCGGATGATATCGGCCGATAGGATCTGTTGGGCCGCCAATATCATGTCGGCCATCTCGACATAGCCGATCGCGGGAGCGGCCGGCGGCGGCGGGGGCGCCGCGCCGACATTTGCTGCACTGCCGAAGGCGGCAAGCATGGCTAGAAAGCGATGGGTGAGGGAGGACATCTGCGACTCCTTGCGCATATATTCGCACTGGCGGGCAAAAAAAGGCCGTTTCAAGCCAATCCGCTGATGAAAAAGACCTTGGCCGGCGCACTGATAAAGGGCTTGCGCGAAAGGAGAAGGCCGCGATAGGAAAGCCATAGTCGTCAGAAGGTCGCCCAGGCGATTTGGCGGCACTCATAGCCGGAGGGTCGCCCGGCGATCATTCGGCGAAACCCGTTCAAGGAGTGCAGTTCCTTAATGGCCTATGCTGATCAAACGATGAGCTCCCGCAGGGTAGTGGCGCTTGCACTTGTTGCCGCGCTTCACGCGCTGGTGGGATATGCGTTCATTACCGGGCTCGCCTTCAACGTCATCAAGAAGGTTGCCGTCGATACCAAGATCGTCGACGTGCAGGAGCCGCCGCCGCCGCCGGAGCAGAAGCCGCCGCCGCCGCCGCCCGAACAGAAGGTGGAGCCGCCGCCGATCGTCGCACCGCCGCCGATCGTGCAGACGCAGCAATTGGCGCCGCCGATCGTCGCGCCGCCCGCCCCGCCGGTTCCTGCTCCGGTGATCCATGTGGATGCGCCCCCCGCGCCGCCGGCACCGAAGATTTCGCAGGCCGCTGGCGCCAGGGGCGATCCGGCGCAGTGGATCACCAACGACGATTATCCGCCTGGCGCGATGCGCGAGGGTCGTGAAGGCACTACGCGGATTTCCTGGTCGATCAACGAGCAGGGCAAGGTTGAAAATTGTCAGGTCACGGGCCCCAGCGGCTCGCCCGATCTCGACGAGACGGCATGTCGTCTGATCACGCGGCGCGGCAAATATTCGCCGGCCAAGGACCAGAACGGCCAGCCGATGCGCTCCACCGCAAGCCGCTCCATTCGCTGGACGATTCCGAAAGATTAAACGGCGGGCACCGTCGCCCTTACAACCGGCCGGTGCCCCGGCCCACGCATTGAAGAAGGAAGTCCTCGACCATGAACGCTACCGTTCCCGCAGCAGCAAATTCCAATCCCTACGGCCTGATGGCCGCGCTCCATCAGGGCGGCGTCATCGCCTGGACGGTCTTCATCATCCTCGTGATCATGTCGGCCGCCACCTGGTTCATCATGTTCACCAAGCTGTTCGAGCAGCAGAAGATCATGAACCAGGCCAAGCGCGTGCGCACGACCTTCTGGGGCACGCCGACTCTCCGCGAGGGCGCCAACAAGCTCGAGAAGAACTCCGCCTACCGTCAGATCGTCGACGACGGCCTGACCGCGCAGGAGCAGCACACCAAGCTTATCGACCCCGTCGACCAGCATGAGTGGCTCGGCAGCTCGCTCGGCCGCTCGACCGCCGCGATCAACTCGAAGCTCAGCAACGGCCTCGCGGTGCTCGCCACGGTCGGTTCGACCGCGCCGTTCGTCGGCCTGTTCGGCACCGTGATCGGCATCTATCGCGCACTGATCAAGATCGGCGCGGCCGGTCAGGCCTCGATCGACGCCGTTGCCGGCCCGGTCGGCGAGGCGCTTATCATGACCGCGCTCGGCCTCGTCGTCGCGGTGCCCGCGGTGCTCGGCTACAATTGGCTGGTGCGCCGCAACAAGGTGCTGGCCGAGCAGATCGGCGCCTTCTCGACCGATCTCCATGGCTATATGGTGTCGAACGGCGCGGTGAAGCCGGCGCTGATCTCGGTGAAGACCGCGCCGACCCCGCCGCTCAAAACCGGCTCGGCGGCCATCAATCCGAAGGCGTAACGGCGCGCGCGGCGGGGCCGGAGCTCCGCCGCCGCATCTCTACGGGTGATGCATTGTCGCCCGAAGCTCTCCCTCGGCAGCAGAATAGGACTTTCCTTCCATGGCAATGAGCGCGGGCCCAGCCGAAGACAATGCCCCGATGTCAGACATCAACACGACGCCCCTCGTGGACGTCATGCTGGTGCTGTTGATCATCTTCCTGATCACCGTTCCGGTCGTCATTCAGACCGTGCCGGTGTCGCTTCCCAAGGTCGCCTACGAGCCCACGACCAGCAAGCCCGAGAATGTCGTGCTCTCGATCCGGGGCAGGAATGGCGGCTGCGAGGTCTATTGGGGCCAGACGAGAATCGCTCCGCAGGAGTTGATCGATCGCTCGGTCGCCAAGCTCAGGCTCGAGATCGACAAGCAGGGTGGCCCCAATGCGGCCGGGCTGGAGCTGCCCGAGGTGCATATCCGCGCCGACGTCAACACGCCCTGGCGCTGCGTCGGCGGGGCGATGACCAACGTCGCGCGCGCAGGCTTCGCGCGAGTCGGTTTCATCTCGCAGCCCGATCCGGGCATGTATCATGCGGCGGTCGAGTGATGCGGTCCCTCTCCACGCGCTTCAGCTTTTCGGAGTTATAAATCATGGCAATGGCAGCAGCCACCGCTGAAGGCGAGCCGATGATGGACATCAACACGACGCCGTTGATCGACGTCATGCTGGTGCTCCTGATCATGTTCATCATCACCATCCCCGTGCAGACGCATGCGGTGAAGCTCGACCTTCCGCAAAATACCAACGCCCCGCCGCCGCCGATCCTGCCCACCAAGAATCGCGTATCGATCGATCCCGCGGGGACGATCGCGTGGAACGGCGCGCCGATCAATCTTACGATCCTGCGCCAGTATCTCGACCAGACGCAGCAGATGGATCCGATCCCCGAGCTGCACGTCGAGCCCGATCCGCAGGCACGCTACGAGATCGTCGACGAGGTGCTCGCGGTCACCAAGCGCGCCAACGTTTCGAAGATGGGCTTCGTGGGCAACGAGAAATACGCCGACTACGCCGGTTGATCCGATAGCGCACGTCATGAAGAGGGTGACCGGGAGAGCCGGTCGCCCTCTTTTTGCGTAACGGTTTCGCGTCCGGCTCCGCTGATCGCAAGGGAACGCCATCGTCCGCCGTGGGTTTGGACGGTCTAGTTTCTTTGGAGATCAACCACATGGCGAGCCAGCCCGCGTACGGCGACCAATCGCCGCGACGCTCGCAATTTCTCACGTCCAGCTTTCAGCGCGGTCTGACGCACTGGAATCATGAGCGCCTGGCACCCGGCTTCATATCTCCGGACTGGCAGAAGACGCTGGAGCGCGATACGCGCATGCTCCGTCTGGAAGGTGCCTTTCTAGAGGAGCTTCGCCAGGCGGTAGCTTTGGAAGCACGTTGCGTACCGAGCGATCCCGAGCGCTTCGTTTCCTGGTTCGAGAATCTCAAGCAGGAAGGGCCGGGGCAGGGCGATGCACTGTTCCCTTGGCTGGCAACGCAGGCGAGCGCAGCGGAGCTACGCTGGTTCTTTACGCAGGAGGCCGCGGGCGAGGCAGGGTTCGACGACCTCGTGGCGATGACTCAGGTCAAGCTGCCGCCCCGCGCCAAGCTGGAGCTGGCGCGTAACTATTGGGATGAGATGGGACGCGGCCATGCGGCTGGCATGCACGGCCCGATGCTCGACAGGCTGATCGAAACGCTTGGCGTCGAACCATCGATCGACTCGACCGTCTGGGAGAGTTTGGCGTTGGCCAATGCCATGACGGCGATGGCGACGAGCAGGCGTTACGTGTGGCAGTCGGTCGGCGCATTGGGCGTGATCGAGCTGACCGCTCCGGGGCGTTCCGCCCAGGTAGCGGCTGGCTTGCGAAGGATCGGGCTCGGCGTCGAGGATAGCCGTTACTTCGATCTGCACGCCGTGATGGACGTCAAGCATAGCGAGGCCTGGAACCGTGAAGCGCTGATACCGCTGGTCGAGGAAGATCCGCGGCGGGCGGTCGCGATCGCCGAGGGTGCGCTGATCCGCCTGACGTGCGGCGCGCTTTGCTTCCAGCGTTACCGCTCCGAGCTGTGGGGCTGATCGGCCTTGAGCGCCCGGGCTCCGAGCAGGAAATGCACGGACGCCCAGATATAGAAGAGCGCATCGATGCGCAGCGCGCGTGTCAGTCCGGCAGCCGAGGCCTGCGAGCATAAATCCTGGGTCGATCGAGCGGTGGCGCACATCGCCGCCTGATCGCCCAACGCCGATGTCGTGAAATGATCGCTCAACATCCCGACGAGCGTTGGGCCGATGCCCAGGCCGAGGCCGTTCATGACCATCAAAAGTATCGCGACGGCGGTCGCGCGGGCATGGGGACCGACACTGTCCGCCGTGGCCGCATAGACCGGCCCGAAATAGAGATGCGCCCCGCAGAAAGCGGGCAGCGCGAACATGGCGATGGCGACGGGGCTCGATTGGCCAAGCGCGGCGAGGAAGAAAAGCAGACCGATCATCGTACCGCCAGCGGCGGTGATGGCCCTCGCATCCTTCTGTCGGAGCTTGTCGGCAATCAGCCCACCCGCAGCGATACCGATGCCGATCCCAAGGCCCGCGACGATCCCGAACCCCGTGGCGGCGGTATGAAGCGGAAGCTGCTGGGTGCGCATCAGCAGCGGCACCGAAAAGTAGGTGATGCCATAGCCGCCGATCGAGGCCAGAGTCGCGCCCGCCGCCATGTGGCGAAATGCCGGGTTCGACCACAGGGTGCGGACGACCCATCGGAAATCCGGTGGCGACGACTCCGCGATTGCATCCTGCGCGCCGCGCTCGGGCTCGCGCAGCGCCAATCCGATCAATATCGCCAGCGCCACGCCGGGCAGGCCGAGCATGACGAAGGCGCTTCGCCAGCCGAGCAGTTCGGCAATCCAACCCCCGGCGACCGCCCCGAACAGGATACCGATCGGCACACCCAGCGAAAAAATCGCGAGCGCGGTCGCACGGCGGCGGGAGGGCCAGAGATCGGCGATCAGCGATTGGGCGGCGGGCGCATATCCGGCCTCGCCGATCCCTACGCCCATCCGCCCGAGCACAAGCTGCGGCACAGTCCTGGCCAGACCGCAGGCAGCGGTGGCGAGCGACCAGAGACCGACGCTCCAGGCTATGATCGCGATGCGCGAGCGACGCTCCGCGAGCCGGGCGATCGGCAGGCTCAGCAGCGCGTTGAACAAGGCGAAAGAGAGCCCGCCGAGTAGCCCGAGCTGTTTGTCGCTGAGACCAAGTTCCGCTTTCATCGGCTGGCCGAGAATGCCGATCAACTGGCGATCGACGAAATTCACGACATAGACCAGGGTGAGCAGAAAGAGGGTGAACCGCGCCCCGGCGCGTCGCGTGATGCTCATGATGTGCGTGCTTTGGCGCGCGTCGCGCCGATCGGCAAGCATGCCATATTGCCCTTCGCCGCGCTGATGTTCATGGCGGGCGGATGATCGAAGCGCCTCGCGACGGTGAAAAGCGTGCCGCGGCGGAGGCCGCGGTGGCCGAAATCGAAGCGGGGATGCTGGTCGGGCTCGGGACCGGAACCACGGCGGCCTTTGCGATCGCCGCGCTGGGCGAACGGGCGCGCGCCGGCCTGCGAATCAAGTGCGTCGCGACGTCTTTTGCCACGGCGCGCGCCGCCGAAGCCGTGGGCCTCGCGATCCTCGACATGGCCGATCAGGCGAGCGTCGATCTCTGCATCGATGGCGTCGACGAGATCGATCCCGACCTGCGCGCGATCAAGGGCGGGGGCGGGGCGATGGTGCGCGAAAAGATCGTCGCCGCCGCCGCCAGCCGGATGATCGCTATCGCCGATTCGTCGAAGGCCGTGACGAGGCTTGGGTCGCGCGCCGTGCCGATCGAAGTCCTCGAATTCGGGTGGCGCTTCGTCGCGGCGGAGGTCGGCCGGCTCGGAGCGATCGTCACTGCGCGCCAATCCGGAAGCACGTTCTATCGAAGCGATCAGGGAAATCCGGTGCTCGATTGCAGCTTCGCAGAGCTTGGCGATCCGGCTGCTCTATCGGCGGTGCTGGACGCCCTACCGGGGATGGTCGGCCATGGGCTGTTTATCGGGGAGATCGATGCGCTCTACCTCGGCACGGCGGCAGGCGTGCGCAAATCGGGTCGAACGCCTTCCGTCGGCGACATTTAGCTGCCAATTCGCGCATCTTTGGCCGCGATGGGCCGTTGCAACGACAGAGACGAAGGGACGAGATGACCCAGACCGAGGCTATGATCGACGCCGTCCACGAAGATGGTTCGCCCGAAAGGCTCGCGATCGATACGATTCGCACGCTTTCGATGGATGCGGTGCAGAAAGCCAATTCGGGCCACCCCGGCACGCCGATGGCGCTGGCGCCGGTAGCTTACACCTTGTGGTCGAAATATCTGCGCTATGATCCGTCGACGCCCGATTGGCCGAACCGCGATCGCTTCGTGCTGTCGGTCGGCCACGCCTCGATGCTGCTCTATTCGGTGCTGCATCTGGCCGGGGTCCGCGAGATCGATGCCGACGGCAACCCGACTGGAGCGCCCGCAGTCAGCCTCGACGATATCAAGCAGTTCCGCCAACTGAGTTCCAAGACCCCCGGCCATCCCGAATATCGGATGACGACCGGCGTGGAGACGACGACCGGACCGCTGGGCCAGGGCTGCGGCAATTCGGTCGGTATGGCGATCGCCGAGCGCGCGCTGGCGGAGCGGTTCAACCGTGACGGCTTCCGGCTGTTCGATTTCGACGTCTACGTCTTCTGCGGCGACGGCGACATGATGGAGGGCATTTCCTCCGAAGCCGCCTCGACCGCCGGGCACCTCAAGCTTTCCAACCTGTGCTGGGTGTATGACAGCAATCATATCTCGATCGAGGGCTCGACCGATCTGGCTTTCGACGAGGATGTCGGCAAGCGCTTCGAAGCCTATGGTTGGAACGTCATCCACGTCGACGATGCCAATGATTGCGAAAGCTTCGGCAAAGCGATCGAGAGCTTTAAGGCGACCGACGATCGTCCGACGTTCATCGTCGTCCATTCGATCATCGGCTGGGGATCGCCGCGCGCCGGCAGCGAGAAGGCGCATGGCGAGGCACTGGGCGAGGACAACGTCCGCAAGACCAAGCAGGCTTATGGATGGCCCGAGGACGCCCAGTTCCTCGTGCCCGACGGCGTCGCCGAACATTTCCACAAGGCTATAGCCGATCGCGGCGGCCCGGCACGCGAGCAATGGGAGGCGCTGTTCGCGCGCTACAAGAGCAGCTTTCCCACGGAAGCGGCCGAGCTCGATCTGCTGCGCCAGGGCAAGCTGCCCGAGGGCTGGCAGCAGGCGCTGCCCAGCTTCCCGGCCGACGAAAAGGGCCTGGCTTCGCGCGAGAGCAGCGGCAAGGTCCTTAATGCGATCGCTGCCAAGGTGCCGATGCTGATCGGCGGCGCCGCCGATCTTTCGCCCTCGACCAAGACCGACATCAAGGATGCGGGATCGTTCGAGGCGGGCAGCTATGGCGGGCGCAACATGCACTTCGGCGTTCGCGAACATGCCATGGGCTCGATCGCCAACGGCATGGCGCTTTGTTACCTCCGTTCGTATACCGGCACCTTCCTCGTCTTTGCCGATTATATGCGCGCGCCGATCCGGCTGGCGTCGATCATGGAATTGCCGGTGATTTTCGTGTTCACGCACGATTCGATCGGCGTCGGCGAGGACGGCCCGACACATCAGCCGATCGAGCATCTAGCAACGCTGCGCGCGATTCCGGGACTGGACACGATCCGGCCGGGGGATGCCAATGAAGTCGCTGTCGCCTGGAAGGTCGCGCTGGAACATACGAACGAGCCGACCGCGCTGATTCTGTCGCGCCAGGCGATCACGACGCTCGACCGCAGCAAGTATGCGTCCGCAGAAGGGCTGGAGAAGGGCGGCTATATCGTCGGCGACTGCGACGGCGAGCCCGAAGTGATCCTGATCGGCACGGGCAGCGAGTTGCAGATGGTCGCGGCGGCGCATGAGAAGCTGACGGCGGACGGCATCAGGTCGCGGCTCGTCTCGCTGCCGAGCTGGTATCTGTTCGAGAAGCAGGATCAGGCGTATCGCGAAAGCGTGCTGCCGCGATCGGTCCGCTCGCGGCTCGCGGTCGAGCAGGCCGGTTCGCTGGGCTGGGATCGCTACGTCGGCGCGGACGGCGGGACGATTACGATGTCGACCTTCGGCGCGTCGGCTCCGATCGCCAAGCTCCAGGAAAAGTTCGGCTTCAGTGTCGACAATATCTGCGCCACCGCGCGTAAGCTGATGGAAAAGAACGCATGAGCGATACACTCAAGGATCTCGGCAAGGCCGGCCAGGCCGTGTGGCTCGATTTCGTCGATCGCAAATTCCTCGACGAGGGCGGGCTCCGGAAGCTGGTTGCCGAGGATGGGCTGACCGGCGTGACTTCGAACCCGTCGATCTTCGAAAAGGCGATGGGGCATGGCGATGCCTATGACGACGGGTTCAAGCAATTCCTGGCCAAGGGCGAAGCGAGCGTCGAGGACGTCTACGAGAGCCAGGCGATCGCCGACATCAAGGCCGCCGCCGCCGATCTGCGGCCCGCTTATGATCGGCTGGAGGGCAAGGATGGCTACGTTAGCCTCGAAGTCTCGCCCTATCTGGCCGAAAAGACCGACGATACGATTACCGAGGCGCACAAGCTCTGGAAGGCCGTCGACGCGCTCAACCTGATGATCAAGGTGCCCGGCACCAAGGCCGGGGTGCCCGCAATCCGGCGGCTGATCGAAGATGGCCTCAATATCAACGTCACTTTGCTGTTCTCGCTCGAATCCTATCAGGCGGTGGCGCTCGCCTATATCGAGGGGCTGGAGGCGCGGGCCGGCAAGGGCGAGGCAATCGATCGCATCGCTTCGGTTGCCAGCTTCTTCGTCAGCCGGATCGACAGCCTGATCGACAAGAAGATCGACGATCGCGTGAAGGCTGGCGATGCCGAGAGCGATGCATTGAAGGCGATCCGCGGCAAGGTGGCGATCGCCAATGCCAAGCTCGCTTATGCCTGGTACGAAGATCTGGTCGCGGGCGATCGCTGGCAGGCGTTGGCGGCGAAGGGGGCGATGCCGCAGCGGCTGCTGTGGGCCTCCACCGGCACTAAGGATCCGGCCTATCCGGATACGCTCTACGTCGATTCGCTGATCGGCCCGGATACCGTCAACACGATGCCGCCGAAGACGATGGACGCGTACCGCGACCATGGCACGCTGGCGCAGACGCTCACCGCCGACGTCGATGCGGCGCGGCATGTGATGGCGGAAGCCGACCGGCTCGGGCTGGATATGCCCGGCGTAACCGCCGAACTCGTCAAGGATGGCGTCAAGCTGTTCGCCGACGCCGCCGATGCGCTGCTGAAGGCCGTCGGCGAGAAGCGGACGGCAATCCTTTCCGAGCTGGTGAAGGGCTGATCGCGATGAAGATCGAGCTTCCCGAGAGCCTGGCGCGCGCTGTCGATGTACGGCTGGAGCAGGCGGATCGGGAGGCGTGGACGAAGCGGCTCTGGGAGGGTGACCCCACGCTCTGGACGGGCAAGGACGAGGGCAAGTGGGTTGGCTGGCTCGCCGCCGCCAAGGGCGAACAGGTCGATTTCGCCCAACTCGCCGCGCTGACCGAGAAGGCAAGGCATTATAAGGATGTGGTGCTGCTCGGGATGGGCGGATCGAGCCTCGGTCCGGAAGTGCTGGCGCTGATCCTCGGCAATGCGGCCGGCAGCCCGAAGCTGCATGTGCTCGACACGACGGACCCCGATCAGATCGCCGGTGTTGCCGCGGCGATCGATCCTGAGAATACGCTGTTTATCGTTTCGTCGAAGTCGGGTTCGACGCTCGAACCCGAATTGCTGCGCGCCTTCTTCTGGGAGCTTTCCGGCAAGGATGGCAGCCGTTTCGTGGCGGTGACCGATCCAGGTTCGAAACTCGAAAAAACCGCGAACGATGATGGCTATGCCTTTGTCTTTCTTGGTGATCCTGCGATCGGTGGGCGCTATTCCGTGCTGTCGGCGTTCGGGATGGTGCCGGGTGCGGCGATGGGGCTGGACGCGCGCGCTTTCTATGATGCCGCCGCACAGATGGTATCGGCGTGCGGCCCGGGCCAGATCGCGTCCGACAGCCCCGGCGTGCATCTCGGCGTGATCATGGGCGAGGCCGCGAATGCGGGGCGGGACAAGCTCACCATCCTGCCCTCCCAGGGGCTGGCTCCGATCGGTGCGTGGCTGGAGCAATTGCTCGCCGAATCCACGGGCAAGCAGGGGAAGGGGATCGTCCCCGTCGATCTGGAGCCGCTGGGTTCGGTGGAAAGCTATGGCGCCGATCGATTGTTCGCGCATCTCCATCTCGAAGGAGACGACGATCCCGAACTCGAGGCGCGCCTGACCCAGCTCGCCGAGGCGGGGCATCCCGTCGTGCGGATGGCCGTCGCCACGCGCGAGGATATCGGCCGGGAATTCTTCCGCTGGGAGATCGCCACCGCCATCGCGGGCGCGGTGATCGGTATCGATCCCTTCGATCAGCCCGATGTCGAGGATGCCAAGGTCGCGACTCGCAAGCTCGTCGATGACTATGAGGCGAGCGGCAGCCTGGAGCCGGAGACGCCGATCGCCGAAAATGAGGATTTCGCGATTTTCGCGCCCGCCAGCACAGGCCTCGCGCCCAGCGATCCAAAGCAGCTTCTCGATCTCCATTTCGCCAGCCTCCGGCCAGGGAATTACGCGGGCTTTCTGGCCTATATCGAACGCGACGAGGGCAATTCGGCGGCGGTCGCCAGGATGCGCGCGCAGATCCGCGACGCCAAGCAGGTCGCCACCATCGCCGGTTTCGGTCCGCGTTTTCTCCACTCGACGGGTCAGGCTTACAAAGGCGGCCCCAACAGCGGCGTGTTCCTGACGATCACGCGCGATCCCGATCCCGATCTTGCGATACCGGGTCGCAAGGCGAGCTTCGGCACCGTGCAGATCGCGCAGGCGCGCGGTGACGCCGATGTGCTGGCGGAACGCGGCCGCCGCGTGTTGCGCGTTCACCTCAAGAAGGGCGGCGGCGGGATCGAAGCGCTTGCCTCGGCGGTCGAGGCGGCGCTCAAGGCGTTCTGACGGGGAGATCGATATGCGTTTGGCGATGATCGGGCTGGGCCGAATGGGCGCGAACATCGCGCGCCGGCTGATGCGCAACGGCCATGAGATCGTCGCTTTCGATCGCAACGTACCCGCAGTGGAGGCGCTGGTCGCCAATGGCGCGACGGGCGCCGCGTCGCTGGAGGAGGTCAGCGCCAAGCTGGAAGGCCCGAGGATCTATTGGGTGATGCTGCCGGCCGGCGATCCAACCGAGCAGACGATCGCGACGCTGATGTCGCACGCCGCCCCGGGCGACATCATCATCGATGGCGGCAACACCTTCTACAAGGACGATATCAAGCGCGCGAAGGCCTGCGCCGAAAAGCAGCTCCATTATATCGATGTCGGCACGTCCGGGGGGGTATGGGGGCTCGAACGGGGCTATTGCATGATGATCGGCGGAGACGCCGATACGGTGAAGATGCTCGATCCGATCTTCGACGCACTGGCGCCCGGCCATGGCACGATCCCGCGAACCCCGGATCGCGAGGGCAAGGAAGGCGAGGATCCGCGCGCGGAGAAGGGCTATATCCATGCCGGTCCGGCGGGCGCTGGCCATTTCGTGAAGATGGTACACAACGGCATCGAATATGGCCTGATGGCGGCGTATGCCGAGGGCTTCGACGTGTTGCAGGGCAAGTCGTCCGATAAGCTTCCCGAAGACGAGCGCTTCGATCTCAATCTTACCGACATCGCGGAAGTATGGCGGCGGGGCAGCGTGATCTCGTCCTGGCTGCTCGATCTTTCGGCCGCCGCGCTCGCCAAGGATCAGAAGCTGGATCATTTCTCCGGCCGGGTCGCCGATTCGGGGGAAGGGCATTGGACCGTACAGGCGGCGATGGAGGAGGCTGTGCCCGCCTACGTGCTCTCAGCCGCACTGTTCGCGCGATATCGCAGCAGGGTCGAGGGAACCTTCGGGGATAAATTGCTGTCGGCAATGCGCTTCGGCTTCGGCGGCCATGTCGAGATGCCGCAATAGTGGAGATGAACCAGGCGCCCGTCGCGCCCGCCGCGACGCTGGTGATCTTCGGCGCGATGGGCGACCTCGCCAAGCGGCTGCTGATGCCGGCGATCGCCAATCTCGTGCGCTGGAACTTGCTCGATCCCAAGACCGAGATTTTGGGCGTCAGCTATCACGATGGCGATGACGAGACCCTTCGCGCGACGCTCGACGATTTCATCGAAGGCGACGAGGTCTGGGAAAAGCTGCGCGCGCATATCCATTATTTCAAGGGTGACTTCACCCAGGACGAAACCTTCCAGCGGCTCGCCGGCGCGATCAAGGGTAATGCGATATTCTATCTCGCGACCGCGGCGTCCTTCTTTGGCCCGGTGACGCAGAAGCTCGGCGCGGCGGGCCTGCTCAAGGAGGAAGACGGCTTCCGCCGGCTGGTGATCGAGAAGCCCTTCGGCAGCGATCTCGCCTCGGCGCAGGCGCTCAACAAGACGTTGCTGGAGCAGGCGAGCGAAGCGCAAATCTATCGCATCGATCATTTCCTCGGCAAGGAGACCGTGCAGAACATCCTGGTGGCACGCTTCGGAAATTCGATCTTCGAGGCGGTGTGGAACAATCGCTACGTCGATCATGTCGAAATCACCGCCGCCGAGCAGGTGACGGTCGGCACGCGCGGCAAATTCTACGATGCCACGGGCGCGCTGCGCGACATGGTGCCCAATCATCTGCTCCAGTTGCTCGCCTTGACCGCGATGGAGCCGCCGACCAGCTTCGAGGCCGAACCGATCCGCAGCGAGAAGGCCAAGCTGATCGCCGCGGTCCATCCGGCCGATCCCGCCGATGCGGTGCGCGGGCAATATAAAGGCGGCAAGATCGGCGCCGACAAGGTTGCGGCATATCGCGAAACACCCGATGTTTCCGCCGACAGTCGCACCGAAACCTATGTCGCGCTGAAGCTGACCGTGGATACGTGGCGCTGGTCCGGCGTGCCTTTCTATCTGCGTACCGGCAAGGCGCTCTCGGCGCGCGACACCGAGATCGTCGTTCACTTCAAGAGCGCGCCGACCTCGCTGTTCAAGGGCACGGAAGTGACCAAGTTGCCATGCAATCGCTTCGTGCTGCAAATCCAGCCAGACGAGGCGATCAGCCTCGATCTCGCCGCCAAGATTCCGGGGCCGCTGGTGGACGTGGCGCCCGTGTCGATGACCTTCGCTTATGCCGATCGCTTCGAAATGGGGCATCGCACGGGCTATGAGACGTTGCTCTACGATGTGCTGACGGGCGATCAGATCCTGTTCCAGCGCGCCGATCAGATCGAGGGGGGCTGGCGCGCGATCCAGCCTTTGCTCGATGCCTGGGCCAAGCGCGGCAAACCCGAACCCTATAAGCCGGGCACCGCCGGGCCATCGGGCGCCGATGCGCTGCTGGCGCGGGATGGCCGGCAATGGCACACGCTCGGATGATCAGGCTCGTCGTTTCGGATATCGACGGTACGCTCGTCCGCAAGGACAAGAGCCTTTCGGACGTCAATGTCGCGGCGGTCGGCCGGCTGGTCGATGCCGGCATCGCCGTGACATTGATCAGCGCGCGCCCGCCATCGGGGATGATGTGGATCGCGGAAAGCCTCAAGCTGGCGGGGCCGTTCGGCGCGTTCAACGGGGGCACGCTGTTCATGGCGGACGGCACGGTCACCGAGCATCATATGCTGGATGACGGCGTGGCCGGCGAAGTGCTCGCGCATCTCGAGGGGCAGCCGGTCATCCGCTGGCTTTTCGCCGATGGAGACTGGCTGGCGAGCGAGGCGGATGGCGAGCATACCCCGCGCGAGATCAAGTCGGCGGGCGTGCAGCCGATCGTCGGCCCCGATTTCGGCGATCGCGTTCGCCGCGCCGACAAGATCGTGGCGGTGACCGACGACGTGGAACTGCTCGATCGGATCGAGCAGGAGGTAAAGGCTCTGGTCGGTGATCGCGCCACGGTCGCGCGCTCGCAGACCTATTATCTCGATATCACCGCGCCGGTCGGCAACAAGGGCGATGGCATCACCGCTCTGTGCAAGGCCTATCATGTCGTGCTGGAAGATACGGTGGCGTTGGGCGATCAGGCCAACGATCTGCCGATGTTCGCGCGCGCCGCTTATTCGGTTGCGATGGGGCAGGCGCCCGATCCGGTCAAAGCCGCGGCCAAGGATATCGCGGCGTCCAACGATGACGATGGCGTCGCCGATGCGATCGATCGGTTCATCCTTCCGAAGGTGCAGAAATGAAGCAACTCGTCGCATTCGACCTCGACGGTACGCTCGCCGAGAGCAAGCAGCCGCTGGGCGACGATATGGCGGCGTGGCTCGGGCGCCTGCTTGGGGTCGCCAAGGTCTGCGTGATCTCCGGCGGCGACTGGCCGCAGTTCGAAAAGCAGGTCGTCTCGCGCCTGCCCGCCGATGCCCCGCTGGAGGGGCTGTTCATCATGCCGACCACGGGCACCAAGCTCTACCGCTTTCAGGGCGGTTCCTGGCACGCGATCTATGCCGAACTCTTCTCGAAAGAGGAGCATGACAAGATCCTGTCGGCATTCGACAAGGCGCTGTCGGATGCGGGCCTCAAGGAAGAGCGGACCTGGGGCGATCGGATTGAGGATCGGGGCAGCCAGGTGACGTTCTCGGGCCTCGGGCAGGAGGCGCCGCTCGACGCCAAGAAAGCGTGGGACCCCGGCTTCGCCAAGCGCAGGAAGCTGCAACAGACCTTGCAGTCAGCACTGCCCGATCTGGCGATCAACATCGGCGGATCGACGTCGATCGATATCACCCGGAAGGGCATCGACAAGGCCTATGGCATGCGCCGCCTGACCGAGCATTCCGGCGTCGCGCCGGAAAATATCCTGTTCATGGGCGACGCGATCTTTCCCGGCGGCAACGACGATCCGGTGCGCGCGATGGGGATCGATTCGATCAAGGTCCGCGATGTCGCCGATACGATCACCGCGGTCACGGCGGTGATCGCCTGCCTGAAGCCATAGCGCCCGCGCGCTTCTCAAGAAATATTGGTCGGGGAGAGAGGATTCGAACCTCCGGCCCCTGCCTCCCGAAGACAGTGCTCTACCAGGCTGAGCTACTCCCCG
>NZ_CAHJXD010000179.1 GCF_903644055.1 Sphingomonas bacterium
GGGCGGGGGAAACCAGGCGGCGGGCCCGCACGCCGCCTCACCCGCCATGCGCCAGCCCGGATTGAGCGCCAGGCGCCAGTCGGCGAAGGCGGGGTAGGGGATCAGCTCCTCGAACATCACCCCGCCTTCGCCGTCGCGCCACCATTTGATCTCGCCGGGCAGGGGGCCGAGATGGTCGATCGCGATCGTGCAGGGCGTATCGGCATCGAACATATCGTCGAGCATCAGCTTGAGCCCCGATTGCGAGATGTTCGAGATACGCGCGGGCAGCTTGAAATGATCGACGAACAAAGTGGCCTCGACATCCACGGTCAGGCGCGGCGAGCGGACGCTCGTCACGCGTTCGTCAAACGAGCAATGCGAGAGCATCTCCATCATCGGCGTCGGCTCATCGAAGCTCACGCCGACGATCCCCCCGTCGGCCCAGGAGACGTGGCCGACGATGCAATGTCCGGTGCGAAGCTCGATCGCGACGCGCTCGCCCGCCGCCGCCGGGCAATAGACCTCGGCGCGCAGCCCATCGGCCGAGACGCCGCGCAGCCGGCAAAGCTCCTCATGACCACCGATGCCGAGCTTCGCGACTTCCAGCAGGCTCGCCTGGCGCACGTCGCGGCGGCGCTCGGCGCCCGGGGGCGGCTCGGCCTCCGCCGCCTGCTTCCGCCGCATCCGCTCCATCATTCCCACGGCCTCACGCTCCCGACTGCGATGAAGCGCGCATAACGGCGCGTTAATGGAGTTTTGGATGCCGGACATGGCTTAGGCGGCGTTAATCATGACGCGCGGGCGACGGAGGTCGGCTTCCGCCCATGCCCGGCCATTCCAGAGGCCGGCCGCGCTGCTAAAAGCGGATAATGAGGGGCTGTCCCGTTCAATCTGACGGAGTGCGACGCCGACGGGACCGACTCTAAGCCACGGCGGCCGTCATTTCGGCCAGCTTGGCGACCGTGTTCATGTTGCGCGCCGTGCCGTGCTTCTCGCTGGGTATGCGGAGCCGCGTGGTCGCCATGCCGTCCGGATAGAGGACGAACAATTCGCGCTTTCCCAAGCGTATCCGCTCGTTCTTGGCGCCGGTCACTCCATCAAGGGGATCGTTCGGGAGCGGTCCATCGACGAACAGCGCCATGACACGGTTGCCGGGCGAGTCCGCGAACGGATTGCGAGCAAGCGCGTCGGCGATTTCGGAGGCCGTTCGCACCACCACGCCCACATTCTTCCCGGCATAGACGCGTAGCCGATCCTCCAGGGCGGACCGGACCTGATCTTCGGCGGCGTCACTTCGGAAAACGACGTTGCCGCTCGCGATATAGGTTCGCACCTGGCCGAACCCTGCCGCCTCGCACATCTCGACCAGCACCGTCATTGGCAACGCCCCGGTGCCGCCGACATTCACGGCCCTCAGCAGAGCCACATATCCCGTCATCTTTCCCGCTCCAGCCGTCGTGGCAGCATCATCGCCCACGATCCGTGTACGCTTCAAGCGGCCGCGCCTTGAAGAAGACAGTTAGTTGTCTACCATCGACTGACGTTAGAGCAGGATGATTTAGATTGACCTATTCCTCCGTTCATCCTGAGTAGGGATCGAGCCTGTCGAGAGCCCGTATCGAAGGACATGCGCTGGAGCGGTACTTCGATACGAGCCCTCGATACGCTCCTGCGGAGCTACTCGGTCTCTACTCAGCATGAGCGGGTAAGGCTGAAGTCATCCGACTCTAGCGGATCAAGAAACGGAAAAAGGGCGACCCTTGCGGGCCGCCCTTTCTTGCTCCGGCTCCCGGCGTTCACCGGGACGAGTTCTTGCGGCCGGGCCGCAAGACTTACTTAAGCTCGACGGTCGCGCCGGCTTCTTCGAGCTGCTTCTTGAGCTTCTCGGCCTCGTCCTTGTTGATGCCTTCCTTGACCGCCTTGGGGGCGCTCTCGACCAAAGTCTTGGCTTCGGTCAGGCCGAGCCCGGTGATCGCGCGGACCTCCTTGATGACATTGATCTTCTTGCCGCCGTCGCCGGTCAGGATCACGTCGAACTCGGTCTTCTCTTCGGCGGCCGGAGCGGCGGCACCACCGCCGCCGGCGGCGGGAGCTGCGGCGACAGCGGCGGCGGAAACGCCCCACTTCTCTTCGAGCAACTTGGAAAGCTCGGCCGCCTCGAGGACGGTCAGGGTCGAAAGGTCGTCAACAAGCTTCTGAAGGTCTGCCATGATAATCACTCCATCTGTTTCGATCCGTCATGCCAGCGAAGGCCGGCATCTCCTCGTTTCGGGGAGATCCCAGCTTTCGCTGGGATGACGGTAGGTTGAGGTCGGTTTATGCTGCTTCCTTGGCCGCATAGGCCCCGAACACGCGGGCGAGCTGGCCGGCGGGTGCGACGAGCACCGAGGCCACCTTGGTCGCGGGCGCCTGGATAAGGCCCACGATCTTGGCGCGCAGCTCATCGAGGCTGGGCAGCTCGGCGAGCGCCTTCACCCCGTTCACGTCGAGCACGGTCTCGCCCATCGCGCCGCCGACGATTTCCAACTTGTCGTTGGTCTTCGCGAAAGCGACGACGACCTTGGCGGCCGCGACCGGGTCCACCGAAGTGCTGAGCGCCGTCGGCCCCGTCAGCAGATCGCTGAGCGTGGTGTAGGGCGTGCCTTCGGCTGCGATGCGGGCAAGGCGGTTCTTGGTCACCTTGTAGCTGGCGCCCGCTTCCCGCATCTTCACCCGGAGCTGCGTCGATTGCGCGACGGTCATCCCGAGATTACGCGTGACGACCACGACGGACGTCTCGCTTAGAGTGCGGTTCAGCGCAGCCACCTGCTCGGACTTCTGAGCACGATCCATTGCCATCTCCAATTCGTCCGGCGCACCATGCGCCGAACGCGTCTTAGCCATCCGGGCGAGCCCGAACGGCGAAGGGTCCGATGGGGAATGGATGCCTGACCCCGGCGCACGAATGCGATGGGCGGACCGGAAGCTTCTCTCACGAGCCGCCGGCAAAATCTCTTCCCCGTCTCGGCAGGGCATTAAGCGGGGGCAAATCCCCCGCACCTGCTGTCTCGGACGGATGCCGATCGGATGAACCGATCAGCAGGCGGACCTTTCACCGAATGGCCCGCGAAAGTCAAGGTTCGGGCCGGATTTCCCGCGCCCTACCGCATTTCTTAGTATTTGGCCGAGGCCGATACGCCGATGATCCGGGGATCGTTGTAGACGGCGGCCATGTAATTTTCGATCACGCCTTTGAGCACGCGCTCGTTGGTGAGGTTGCGCGCGAAGACCGCGACCTGATATTTGCCGTTGGCGAATTCGTAGCCGATCTTGCCGCCCCATTCGAGATTGCCGTTCGAATTGAACTCGCGCGTCTTGTAGAGCACGAACTGCGTGAAGCCCTGCATGTTGAAGTCGGTCTCGACGAACGCCTTGCTGCTCGCGGTGATGGGCATGTCGTAATGGCCCGAGAGGTTGATGTTGAACGACGGCGCGTTGGGCAGCGGATCGCCGTCGATCTGCGCGAAGATTGTGCCGCGAACATTGATCGTCGGATCGAGCACGGTGCAGACCACGACGCCGTTGAGCGCGCACACCTGCGCATAGACATTCTTGTCGCGGATGCGGCTGTGAAGATAGCTGGCGCCCGCCGAGATCGTCAGGTTGCGCGCGGGGCGCACCTGGATATCGCCTTCCACGCCATAGGCCTTGGCCTTTTCGGCGTTGAACAGCACGCCGTTGCCGTTGGCGTCGTTGCCGTTGAGCTGGATGTCCTTCACCGTATAGCCGAAGCCAGTGAGGTTGAAGCGCAGCCGATCGTCGAGCAGCTTGGTCTTGATGCCGGCCTCGTAGGACAGGTTCTTTTCCGAATTCGCGGTGGTGAAATCGGAGTTGAACACCGCCGATCGGCCCTGGATCGTCGGGCCGCGAAAGCCCTTGGCGACGCGCGCATAGACGCTGAAGTTCGGATCGACCGCATAGAGCGCGCTGATGTCCCAGCTCGGCTGCGTATCGGAGAGGCGAACGTAGCGGCGGCCGGTATAAGTGACGGCGCCGGCGGCGGTATCGGCGGTCTTGAGCAGCCGCGTGCTCTTCGAATCCTTGGTGCCGCGCGCGCCGCCGGTGATCGTGAGCCGGTCGGTCAACGCATAGCTGAACTGGCCGAAAAGCGCGTAGGAGGTGTTGACGTCGTGCAGCCGCACCCAATTGTTCGGGTTGCGCGCGGCGGTGGTGAGGAAGAAGGCGCGCTGGTAGAAATCGGTGATGTCGCGATTGTCGAAATACATGCCGCCGACCTGCCATTTGAAGCGGCCGTCGCCGTTGCTGGCGAGGCGCAGTTCCTGCGTCCACTGATCGAGCCCGCGCACCTGGCCCTGCGATTGGCCGAAGCCGTTGGGGACGCCGCCGACGGGGAAGTTGGCCGCGGCGCCGCCATCGGTATCGCCGCGGCTGAAGCCGTGCGTGGTCTCGTAGGCGGTGATCGAGGTCAGGGTCGCGAAGCCGAAGTCATAGGCCGCGTTCAGCGAGCCGCCATAGGTGTGATAGGCCTGCGGATTGTTCTGCGCTTCGTCGAAGGAGACGATGCCGCGCGGGGCGACCGGCACGTTCGAGCCCTTGACGATCCCGGCGCGCAGGAACAGCGTCGACGTGCCGCTATAATCGCGCGCGTGGCCCGAGGCGAGCAGCGACAGGCCTTCGACCGGTGTGAGCAGCAACTGGAGGCGGACGTCCTTCTCGTCATAGCCGGCCATCGCGTTCTTCTTGGGCGAGACCGTGCCGTCGGCGCTGGCGCCGGCATAGACGTTGTCGACCCAATCGTCGCGGTGCTGGAACAGGCCGGAGAGCCGGAAGGCGATCTTGTCCTGCACGATCGGGCCGCCGATGCCGCCCTCGAGGTTGACGGTGTTCTTGCTGCCGTAGGAGGCGCTGCCCCGGCCCTGGAAGGTCTGGGTGGGGCGGACGGTATCGATCTTGATGATGCCCGCGGTGGTGTTGCGGCCGAACAGCGAGCCCTGCGGGCCGCGCAGCACCTCGATCTGGTTGACGTCGAACGCGGGGTTCGACTTGAGCACGACATGCTCGAGCACGACATCGTCCTGGATGATCTCCACCGGCTGCGAGGCGCCGAGGTAGAAATCGATGTTGCCGAGGCCGCGAATGTAGAAGCGCGGGAAGATGCGGCCCGTCGTCGTCTCGACATAGAGGCTGGGGGTGCGGCCGGAGAGCGTCAGCAACGTATCGTCGCCACCCGCCGTATAGGTGCTGAGCGCATCGCCGCTGATGACGCCGACCGAGACTGGCACCTTCTGGAGATTCTCGGAACGCCGTTCGGCGGTGACGACGATATCGCCGAGCGTGTCGCCGTTGGCGGGCGCGGCATCCTGCGCAATCGCGGCGGTGGCGGCGATCAGCGCGGCGAACGAAACGCCGGCGCGAATGGCCGTCGAGCGGAACTGGACTTTCACGATCATCCCCTTGTGAAACTGTCGGCGGCGGCCGGGCCGTCGCCTGTCTGCGTGGCGCCTCGGCGACGCCTGCCCGAACATCCCCTCGTCGGCGGCCCGTCTGCGGAGCCTGCCGTCAGCGCGCCGTGATCAAAGTTTGTGACGGCTGCAAGGCCGGCGCGGGACGCGTGCCGAACGGTGCGCGGGTGAGGCTTTTCGGCCACGCGTAATCCGCTGGGGAGGCGCGAACGAAAAAGGGCCGGGATCGCTCCCGGCCCTTCCGTGGTCATTGGTGAGGCAGGATCAGGCGATCGAAACCTCGGCGGGATCGATCTTGACGCCCGGACCCATGCTGGAGCTGATCGCGACCTTCTTGAGATATTTGCCCTTGGCGCCCGAGGGCTTGGCCTTGACGATCGCATCGACCAGCGCATCGAAATTGGCGCGCAGGTCTTCCGCCGGGAAGCTCGCCTTGCCGATCCCCGAATGGATGATCCCCGCCTTCTCGACGCGATATTCGACCTGGCCGCCCTTGGCCGCCTTGACCGCCTCGCCGACATTCATCGTCACCGTGCCGAGCTTGGGGTTGGGCATCAGGCCCTTGGGACCCAGGATCTTGCCGAGCCGTCCGACCAGACCCATCATGTCGGGCGTGGCGATGCAGCGGTCGAAATCGACCGTGCCGCCCTGGATCGTTTCGAGCAGATCCTCGGCGCCGACGACCTCGGCGCCCGCCGCGCGCGCCTCGTCCGCCTTGGCGCCGCGCGCGAACACGCCGACGCGGACGTCCTTGCCCGTGCCCTTGGGCAGCGTGACGACGCCGCGCACCATCTGATCGGCATGGCGCGGATCGACGCCCAGGTTGAGCGCGACCTCGATCGTCTCGTCGAACTTGGCGGTGGCGTTGGTCTTGGCGATTCCGATCGCCTCGTCGACGCCGTGCAGCTTGATCGTATCGACCGTGAGGGCCTTCTGCTTCTTGCTCAATGCCATCGGATCAGCCCTCCACAACCGAAAGGCCCATCGCGCGGGCGGAGCCTTCGATGATCTTCGTCGCCGCCTCGATATCGTTGGCGTTCAGGTCCTTCATCTTGGCCTGCGCGACTTCGGCGACCTGGCTGCGCTTGATCGTGCCCGCCGATGCCTTGCCCGGCTCCTTCGAACCCGCCTTGAGCCCGGCGGCCTTCTTGAGCAGATAGGTCGCGGGCGGGGTCTTGGTCTCGAACGAGAAGCTGCGATCGGCATAGACGGTGATCACCGTCGGCAGCGGCGTGCCGACCTCCTCGCCGCCGGTCTGCGCGTTGAACGCCTTGCAGAATTCCATGATGTTGACGCCGCGCTGGCCGAGCGCGGGGCCGATCGGCGGGCTGGGATTGGCCTTGCCGGCCGGGACTTGCAGCTTGATGTAACCGGTAATCTTCTTCGCCATTGTTACCTCCTATGGCTTAGCGGTGCTGACGGCCTGACGGCCTCCCGCGGTTTCCGCCCCGAGATCGTCACCCCAGGGAAGCTGGGGGCTCGTGCGGCAGGGGCGCCGCTTATCCTCACGAGATCCCGGCTTTCGCCGGGATGACGGCAACTATTTCACCCGTTCGACCTGCTCGAATTCCAGTTCGACCGGCGTCGCGCGGCCGAAGATCGAGACCGAGACCTTGACGCGGCTGCGATCGAAATCGAGCTCCTCGACGAGGCCGTTGAAGCTCGCGAACGGGCCTTCCAGCACCTTGACGCTGTCGCCGATATCGTAATCGACCTTGATCTTCGCCTTGGGTGCTGCGGTGGCCTGCTCCTCCTTGGTGTTGAGGATGCGCGCGGCCTCGGCGTCCGAAATCGGCTGCGGTTTGCCGCTGGAGCCGAGGAAGCCCGTGACCTTCGGCGTATTCTTGACGAGGTGATAGACGTCGTCGTTCATCGCCAGCTTGGCGAGCACATAGCCGGGGAAGAACTTCTTGTCCGACGTCACCTTCTTGCCGCGGCGGACCTCGGTCACCTTCTCGGTGGGCACCTCGACCGCCTCGACCAGGGTTTCAAGCCCGAGCCGGGTCGCATCGGTGAGGATCTGATCCTTCACCTTGTTCTCAAAGCCCGAATAAGCGTGGATGATATACCAGCGCGACATAATCTCTCTTAACCTTGCACGAGCGAGAGCAGGAAACGGACGATCCTGCTGAAGCCCCAATCGACCGTGAAAAAGAAGATGCCGAGAATCAACGTCATCGCCACCACCATCACGGCGGTCATCACGGTTTCGCGGCGGCTGGGCCAGACGACCTTGGCGGTCTCGGCCTTCACCTGCTGCGCGAAGATGGGAATGTTGCGGATGCGGGCGCCCACGCCCTTGCCGCTCGATCCCGTTCCGCCTGAAGACGTCTGCGCCAAAAAATCGCCTCTCTTCAACAGCCATAGGGCCACGGACGGCCCCCGACCCATCCGTCGGCGCCGCCCCCGGCCCTCTCACAAATTCCCGAACCCGCAAGGCCCGCTCACGCTATCCCGAAGGATTGGCAGGAGTGGAGGGACTCGAACCCACGGCCCTCGGTTTTGGAGACCGATGCTCTACCAACTGAGCTACACTCCTC
>NZ_CAHJXD010000180.1 GCF_903644055.1 Sphingomonas bacterium
CCTTGCCCACCGCGGTGCGATCCTCGACGGCCGGCGTCGCGGCGGTCACCGCCTCGGCCCCCGCCTGGATGCGCGCGATCACCGCGCCGACCTCGACGGTAGCACCCTCGCTCACAACCAGTTCGCCCATCACGCCCGCGACGGGCGCGGGCACCTCGACCGAGACCTTGTCGGTCTCGAGGCTGGCGATCGGCTCGTCGGCCTTCACCGCCTCGCCCGGCTGCTTGAGCCATTGGCCCAAGGTCGCCTCGGTGATCGATTCGCCCAGCGTGGGGACGAGAACGTCGGTCGCCATCTCTGTTCCTTATTGCGGATCGTGGCCGAGCGCCGCCGCGACGAGCGCCGCCTGCTGCTTGGCATGGGTTTTGGCGAGGCCGGTCGCGGTTGCGGCGGATGCCGCGCGGCCGGCATAGATCGGGCGCTTCGGCGCGACCCCGGCGGTGGCGAGCGCCTCTTCCAGCAAGGGCTCGACGAAGGACCAGGCACCGTTGTTCCTCGGCTCTTCCTGCGCCCAGACGACGGTTTCGAGATTCGTCATCCTGCCGATCCGATCGGCCAGCGCATCGGCGGGGAAGGGATAGAGCTGCTCGACGCGCAGGATCTGCGTGGCGGTATCGCCCGCCGCGTCGCGCGCCTCGGCGAGATCGTAATAGACCTTGCCCGAGCATAGCACGAGCCGCTTCACGCTCTCGTCCGCGCCCGCCTTGGGATCAGGCAGCACGCGGTGGAAGAAGGCCTGATCGAGGAATTGCTCCGCGCCCGAGACCGCTGCCTTGTGGCGGAGCAAGGATTTGGGCGTCGCGATGATCAGTGGCTTGCGGAACTTGCGCAGCATCTGGCGGCGCAGGATATGGAAATAATTGGCGGGCGTGGTGCAGTTGGCGACCTGGATATTATCCTCGGCGCAGAGTTGCAGATACCGCTCGATCCGGCACGAGCTATGCTCCGGCCCCTGCCCTTCATAGCCGTGCGGCAGCAGCATCACCAGGCCGTTGGCGCGCAGCCACTTGGCCTCGCCCGCCGCGATGAACTGATCGATGATGACCTGCGCGCCATTGGCGAAGTCGCCGAACTGCGCCTCCCACATCACCAGCGTGTTGGGCGCCTGCCCCGCATAGCCATATTCGAAGCCGAGCACGCCGAATTCGCTGAGCGGGCTATCGAGCACCTGGAAGCTGCGATCGATCGTCGAGAGCGGGAAATAGCGATGCCCGTCCTTCTGATCGGTCCAGACGGCATGGCGCTGGCTGAACGTGCCGCGCCCGACATCCTGCCCCGAAAGCCGGATGCCATAGCCTTCCTTGAGCAAGGCACCGAACGCCAGCGCCTCGGCGGTCGCCCAATCGAAGCCCTCGCCGCTCTCGAACATCGCCTTCTTGGCATCGAGGATGCGCGACAGCGTCTTGTGGACGGTCAGATCGGCGGGCACCGTGGTCAGCACCTCGCCGATCTCCCGCAACGTCTCCGGCGTGACGCCCGAAGCCGCGGCGCGGCGCTCGCAGATCGGATCCTTGGGGGCGGCGAAGCCCACCCAGTCGCCTCCGAACCATTCGGCGCGATTGGCCTTGTAGCTCTTGCCCGCCTCGAACTCATCCTCCAGCCTGGCGACGAAAGCGGCCTGGGCATTGTCGAGCCACGCCTGATCGATCTCGCCCTCGGCGATCAGGCGATCGCCATAGAGCTTCGAAACGTCGGGATGCTTGCGGATCTCGTCATACATCAGCGGCTGCGTGAAGCTCGGCTCGTCGCCCTCGTTATGCCCAAAGCGGCGATAGCACCACATGTCGATCACCACGTCGCGCTTGAACTGGCTGCGGAATTCGGTGGCGACCTTGCACGCGAAGGTCACGGCTTCGGGATCGTCGCCGTTGACGTGGAGGATCGGCGCCTGGACCATCTTGGCGATGTCCGAGCAATAAGGCGACGAGCGCGCGAACTGCGGCGATGTGGTGAAGCCCACCTGATTGTTGATCACGAAATGGACGCAGCCGCCGGTGTTGTAGCCGCGGATTCCGGAGAAGCCGAAGCATTCCATGATCACGCCCTGCCCCGCGAACGCGGCATCGCCGTGGATCAGGATCGGCAGCACCTTCGAGCGATCGTTATCCTCGAGCTTGGTCTGCTTGGCGCGCGCCTTGCCGAGCACGACGGGATCGACGCATTCGAGGTGCGAGGGATTGGGCGCGAGGCTCAGGTGGATCGTGTGGCCATCGAATTCGCGATCGGTCGAGGTGCCAAGGTGATATTTGACGTCGCCCGAGCCGCCGACGTCCTCGGGATTGGCCGATCCGCCGGCGAATTCGTGGAAGAGGATGCGGAAGGGCTTCTGCATCACGTTGACGAGCACGTTGAGGCGCCCGCGATGCGCCATGCCGAGCACGACCTCCTGGACGCCGGACGCCCCGGAATATTTGATCACCGCTTCCAGCGCAGGGATCATGCTCTCGCCACCATCGAGCCCGAAACGCTTGGTGCCGACATATTTGCGGGCGAGGAATTTCTCCCACTGCTCGGCCTCGATCACCTTGCCGAGGATCGCCTTCTTGCCTTCCGGCGTGAAGCTGATCGCCTTGTCCTTGCCCTCCATCCGCTCCTGGAGGAACTTGCGCTCCTCGACATCCTGGATGTGCATATATTCGAGGCCGACCGAGCCGCAGTAATTGCGGCGAAGCACGGCGATCATCTCGCGCACCGTCGCGCGCTCGAAGCCGAGCTGGCCGCCGAGGTAGATCGGGCGATCCATGTCGGCGGGGGTGAAGCCGTGATATTCGGGCTTGAGGTCGGCGGGCTCGGGCTGGCGCGCGAGGCCGAGCGGATCGAGATTGGCGAGCAGGTGGCCGCGCACTCGATAGGTGCGGATCAGCGTATTGGCGCGGATCGAGTCCAATGCGGCGGCGACATCGATCGTGGGCGCGGCGGCAGCGGCAGGCGCTTCGGTCTTGCGCGGTACAGGCTTGGCGGCCGGCGCCATCTGGGTGGGATCGAGCCCCGCGGTGAGCGCATCGGTTTCGGCGGGCGGCCAATTGGGGCGCGCCCAGCTCGGGCCGGAGACGCTGCTCTCGAGCGTCTCGAAATATTCCCGCCAGCCCGCCTCGACGCTGCTCGGATTGGTGCGAAACTGCCGATACAGCGCCTCCGCGAAAGAGGGGCTGACCCCCTCCAGCTCGTCGAAGCTCATACCCTCGAAACCCATTGCACCGTCCTAACTTCACCCGCGCCGGGGGATTTTCCCGGCCCCGCCGCGCGCCTTATCAGGTGCGCCCGACGGTTTGGTTAATCAACCCTCCGCCTTCGAACCGTGGCGGCCTTCCGTCGCTTTCCTTCGATCAAGACCCGATGCGATCACCAGCGACCCACGTCATACCGGGCGAAGCCCGCCGGAACGCGACCGGATCAGCCCTTCAACACCTCGACCAAGGTCTCGCCGAGCAGCGAGGGGCTAGGCGAGACGCGGATGCCGGCGCTTTCCATCGCCGCGATCTTGTCGTCCGCCCCGCCCTGGCCGCCCGAGACGATCGCGCCGGCATGCCCCATCCGGCGGCCCGGAGGCGCGGTCCGCCCCGCGATGAAGCCGACCATCGGCTTCTTGCGGCCCTTCTTCGCCTCGTCCTTGAGGAATTGCGCGGCCTCCTCCTCGGCCGATCCGCCGATCTCGCCGATCATGATGATCGACGTGGTGGCATCGTCGCCCAGGAACAGTTCGAGCATGTCGATGAAGTTGGTGCCGTTGACCGGATCGCCGCCGATTCCGACCGCCGTGGTCTGGCCGAGCCCGACGTTGGTGGTCTGGAACACCGCCTCATAGGTGAGCGTGCCCGAACGACTGACGACGCCGACCGAACCCTTCTTGAAGATCGATCCCGGCATGATGCCGATCTTGCATTCTCCCGGCGTCAGCACGCCGGGGCAGTTCGGCCCGATCAGCCGCGATCCGGAGCCCGACAGCGCGCGCTTGACGCGCACCATGTCGAGCACTGGAATGCCCTCGGTGATGCAGACGATCAGCGGCACCCGCGCATCGATCGCCTCGAGGATCGAGTCGGCGGCGAAGGGCGGCGGCACATAGACGACGGATGCGGTGGCGCCGGTGGCGGCGACGGCCTCGGCCACCGTATCGTAATTGGGCAGGCCGAGCTCCTCATGCGTGGTGCCGCCCTTGCCCGGAGTCACCCCGCCGACCATCTGCGTGCCGTAATCCAGCGCCGCCTTGGTGTGGAAAGTGCCGGTCTTGCCGGTCATCCCCTGGGTGATGACCTTGGTGTTCGCGTCGACGAGAATGGACATCTGGTCGCCTGATCCCTTGTTTCGTCATCCCGGCGAAGGCCGGGAAACAGTTTCCGTTAGCGACAGGAACGGGTCGTTCCGGTCGGGATTGACAGCATCGATCCGCCGGGTGACGGATGTTTACTTCAGCGAACCGTCGATCCCCTTGCAGGCCTCGAGCAATTCCTTGACCGCATCGACCGAGACGACGAGGTTGGCCTTGGCTTCGTCGTCCAGCTTGATCTCGACGATCTTCTCGACGCCGCCCGCACCGATCACCACCGGCACGCCGACATAAAGGCCGTCCAGGCCATATTGGCCCTCGACATGCGCGGCGGCGGGCAGGACGCGCTTCTGATCGTAGAGATAGGCCTCCGCCATCGCGATGCCGCTGGTGGCGGGCGCATAATAAGCCGAGCCGGTCTTGAGCAAAGCGACGATCTCGCCGCCGCCCGAACGCGTGCGCTGGACGATCGCGTCGATCTTCTCCTGCGTGGAGAGGCCCATCGCGATCAGGTCGGGCACGGGAATGCCCGATACGGTCGAATAGGAGATCACCGGCACCATCGTATCGCCATGGCCGCCGAGCACGAAGCTGGTGACGTCCTTGACCGAGACCTTGAACTCGTCGGCGAGGAAATGGCTGAAGCGCGCGCTGTCGAGCACGCCCGCCATGCCGACGACCATATGGTGCGGCAGCCCCGAAAATTCGCGCAGCGCCCACACCATCGCATCGAGCGGATTGGTGATGCAGATCACGAAGGCGCCCGGCGCGTTGGCCTTGATGCCCTCGCCCACCGCCTTCATCACCTTGAGGTTGATGCCGAGCAGATCGTCGCGGCTCATGCCCGGCTTGCGGGCGACGCCGGCGGTGACGATGATGACGTCGGCGCCCGCGATATCGGCATAATCGTTCGAGCCCGTGATCGCGGCGTCGAAGCCCTCGACCGGGCCGCACTGGCTGAGATCCAGCGCCTTGCCCTGCGGCACACCCTCGGCGACGTCGAACAGGACGATATCGCCCAGTCCCTTGAGCGCGGCGAGATGCGCCAGCGTGCCGCCGATATTCCCCGCGCCGATCAGCGCGATCTTCTTCCGAGCCACGAGGCCCCCTTTCCTGGTTTACCCTCCCCCGTATCGATCGGAGGCACTGTCAGGATGCGGCCGCATCGGCGGCCACGGATCAGCGGCGCCCGCTTAACGCCGCAAGTGCGAAGGGGCAACCGCTTTGGGTGCTACTTCTTGCGCCAGGTGAAGATCGACGACATCGCATAGTTCCACACCGTCGTCACCGCGATGCCGGCGAGCGCCGAGATCGCCCAGAAATTATGGTGCGCGAACAGCCATCGCGCGATGCCGACGTTGGTCAGCGCGCCGATCCCGCAGACGAGATTGAAGGTCAGCCAGCCGATGAACAGCCGCGCGCCCTTCAGCCTCTGATCGCGATAGGTCAGCATATTGTTGAGGAAGAAGTTGCTGGAGGTCGCGACCAGCGTCGCCGCCGCCTGCGCCACCCCGAAATCGTCCGACAGGCCCTTGAACAGCAGGGTCAGCACCGCGAAATGAACGATGACGCCCGATCCGCCGACCATCACGAAGCCGATGAAGCGCGGCGGGACGATATGGCCGAACATCTTGTCGAGCAGCAGTTGCAGATATTCCCACAGCACCAGCGCGTCGAGCTTGCTCTCGCCATGCTGGCGGGTGCGGAAGGTGTAGGGCACTTCGGCGACGCGCAGCGGCTCGGGCGTGCTGGCCGCGATATCGAGCAGGATCTTGAAGCCGACGGTGGAAAGCGACGGCAGCGCCGAGAGGAAGGCCGCGCGCGTGATCATGAAGAAGCCGCTCATCGGATCGCCGATCGGGGTCCGCGTCAGCCGGGTGGCAAGCCTGGTCGCGAAGCGGCTCATCGCGACGCGGCGCTTGCCCCACTCGCCCATGCCGCCGCCCTCGACATAGCGGCTGCCGACGACGACATCGACGTCGCCTCGCGACAGCCGCTCGAACATCGCGCCGAGGATGCGCTCGTCATGCTGCATGTCGGCATCCATCACCGCGACAGCCGGCGCGGCGGTCGCCATGATCCCCTCGACGCACGCCGAGGAGAGGCCCCGCCGCCCGTATCTGTGGACGACGCGCACGCGACGGTCGGCGAGCGCGATGCCGCGCGCCTCGGCGGCGGTGCCGTCGGGCGAATCGTCGTCGACGAACACGATCTCCCAGCGTACGCTTGGCAGCGCGGCATCCACCGCCGCGACGAGCAGCGGGATGTTGGGCTTTTCGTTATAGGTCGGGATGACGATCGCGAGTTCGGCCGCGAGACCGCCGGCCTCGCCTGAAGTTTCCGGGCGAAGGGACGCGTTCACCGATCGTCGGTCCTCTGTAGCCGGGTCAGCCTCAGCCAGTAGATGCCGGGCCGTACAATGGCGTCCGCCACATTCCAAGCGCCCGCCGCCGCACCCAGGCTGCCGCCGCTAGGCGGCTGCGTATCGACGGGATCGAGATAGCCCTCGGCACGCGCGCGCAGCGCCTGATATGTGCGCGGCTGGATCGAGACGAGCAGCAGCCGATCGCGGCGGCGCAATTCGGCGAACGATATTGGCGGCGTGGCGGGATTGCCGCCCGCGCCGATCGCATGCAGCACGCCGTCCGCGCTCAGCATATATTGGGCAAGCGCGCCGCGATAGCGGTAGACCAGCGGATAATAAGCATAGGCCCAGCCCGCATCGAGATAGACGATCGCCGTGCGGCCCGGCTGATCCTCCACCTGCGCCGCCACCTCGCGCTCGGGTCCGTGGACGAACCAGTCGGCGTGGGTGACGAACACCGCCGTCATCGGCACCAGCGCCGCGATCATCAC
>NZ_CAHJXD010000181.1 GCF_903644055.1 Sphingomonas bacterium
GGGTCCCGCTGCCTGCCAACGCTGAAGAAGAAGCGGGACCCCGGCTCAAGGCCGGGGTGACGATCTATTGTGGCAACGTCCATTACGGCCTGATTTTGCGGCGTCGAACAGGGGAGCATCCGCGCGCCCGGCGTCGATTATTCTTCCGCGTTCGGCTCTTCGGTCCTGGATTTTCGGAACCGCCGTTTCTTCCGCTCGACGATCGCCTCGGCGATCAGCTCGCCCTGTGCGATGTCGAGCGCTTCATCCTCGCCGCGCTTCCGGCGTTTGACCGCCTTCCACTTGCCGCCGCCATGCGGGCGCGTCATCGGGATGGCGCAGCGGGCACAACGGCTCGTCCAGCCCGCGGGCGTCGCCTTGGCCTGCCCGCGCGAGCGGACGTGGCGCCCCAGCAGGCAGTTGATCCCGCCCCAAAGCCCCATGCTCGTCATGCCGACCGCTCCATGCGCCTCCCTTAGCCGAGTGATCCGGCGAGGCAACGGGCGGCGCGTCGACGCATCCACGGCGCGCGCCGCCGCGCCATGGAACCAGGCCGCGCGCCACGCGCTAGGCGATGATGGCCGAATCCCCCCGCGCAACCCGGTACGATCCGCTATCCGATCGCCTTCCCGGGCTGGGCCGCGACGCTGCATCGGTGCGCCGCCGCATCGAGGCGCTGGAGCGCGTGCTCGAGCGGCTGTTCGTGGTGCCCGGGCTCAATCGCCCCGTCGGTCTCGACGTCATCCTCGATGTAGTGCCCGTCGCCGGCGACCTGATCGGCGCGCTGCTCGGCGCCTATATGGTGTGGGAGGCGAAGAACCTCGGCATGTCGCGCTGGGCGACCGCGCGGATGCTCGGCAACGTCGGGGTCGACGCTTTGCTCGGTGCGATCCCCTGGGTCGGCGCGATCCCCGATTTCTTCTTCCGATCGAACACGCGCAACCTGAAGATCATCAAAGCGCATCTCGATCGCCACCATCCGGCGACCGCGCTGATCGAGCCCTGATCAGCCGGACCGCGATCGCCGAAAGCCAGAGCGATTCTGGCCTTCGTGGCTTTCGTGGCCTTCGCTCCCGGCGTCCGCGCGCCGCCCTCCCCTCCAGATCATCACGCGATCGTTCGGGCTCGCACCCCCCGCCGACGCCGAACAGACGGTCCGACGGAAATCGGTGTCGAGGCAGAACCAGATCTCCTTGAGCCAGCCCTTCCTGTCGAGGTTGAGCCGCATCATGCCCGCGCTCATTCCGGGATTGGCCCCGGCGATCGCCGTCTGCACGTCGCGCGCGGTGAGGCGGCGATAGGATAAAGCGCGCAGCCTGGGCATGGCGAGACCGGCGAACAGGCGATTGGACAGCGCGAAATAGCGATCGGGCGTGTAGCCCGCCATGCAGGTGCCGTGCTTAGCCCATTCGTGCTGGATCAACTGCGGCGAAGGCGTCGCGCAATAAGGACCGGCGATCACCGCCGCCGGCAGCGGATCGGCGGGCCTGCACCATTGCGGCCAATCCTTGCCGCGCCCATCGGGCCACAGGCCGTGTAGCATGAAATCGGGCGACGCGCCGATCGCCGCATTCGCCCCGCGAGCCATGGTGCGGCCCATGGTGCGACGTTGCGCGCATTCCTCGCTCGCATCCTCGCGGCAATGCCCGGGCATCCAGATCACCGACAAAGTGTAGCCGCCGATCGGCAGCCGCCGCGCGGGCTCTTTGTCGCTGGCGGCCTCGCGATGCGGCGCGGTCAGCGTGCCCGGCACCGCGCAGGAGGGCGCGGCAACCGCCGCCTGCGCCGCCGCACAGCCGATCATCAGCAGCAAAGCCCTCAGCAGATCCAGCGCATGCCGCACAGACCACCTCCCACGAATCGAACGTTAGGAACATAGCAAAAACGGAACAGACAGTAAACACAGAAATCATATCGCGGCGAAATCCAGCCCGATGTCCGCCGCCGGGGCCGATTGGGTGAGCCGCCCGACCGAGACATAATCCACCCCGCTGCCGGCGATCGCGCGCACCGTCTCCAGCCGCACGCCCCCCGATGCCTCGGTCGGCACCCGGCCCGCCACGCGCGCCACGGCATCGCGCAGCATCGCCGGCGCCATATTGTCGAGCAGCAGCCAGGTCGCGCCGCCGGCCAGCGCGCCCTCGATCTGGTCCAGCGAATCGACCTCGACCATGATCCGCGCGATCCCCGCGGCTTTGGCGCGCGCCGCCGCCTGCTCGACGCCGCCAGCCACCGCGACATGATTGTCCTTGATCATCGCCGCATCCCACAACCCCATGCGATGGTTGCGCCCGCCGCCCATCCGCACCGCATATTTCTCGAGCAGCCGCAGGCCGGGGATCGTCTTGCGCGTGTCGAGCAAAGTCGCGCCCGTGCCCGCGATCGCATCGACATAAGCGGCGGTCAGCGTCGCGATCCCCGACAGATGCTGCACCGTGTTGAGCGCCGATCGTTCGGCGGTGAGCATCGCGCGCGCCGAACCCTCGATCCGCAGCAATTCGGTGCCCGCCGCCACCCGCGCGCCATCCTCGACCAGCCGCTCCACGCGGACATCGGCATCGAGCGCGCGAAAGAAGGCCTCGGCGATCGGCAGCCCCGCCGCTGCGATCGCATCGCGGCTCGCCATCACGCCGCGAAAGCGCGCCGCCGCCGGGATCACCGCCGCCGCCGTGATGTCGCCGCCCTCGCCGAGGTCCTCGGCGAGCGTCGCGCGCACGAAGGCGGCGAGGTCGAAGCCCGGAATGGCAGCCGATCCCCAGGCGTTCACCGCATCGATCGCTGCCGCGTCAGTCACCCGCCACGGGCTTCGCGCCGAGATCGCCCTGCCCGACGTTCGCGCTCGCCATTTCCAGCATCCGGTCGAGCGGGCGCTTGGCGGAGAGACGCGTCTCCTCGTCCAGCTCGATCCGCGGGGTCAGGTCGCGCAGCGCGAAGTATAGTTTCTCGATCGAATTCATCGCCATGTACGGGCACATGTTGCAGTTGCAGTTCCCGTCCGCGCCGGGGGCGCCGATAAAATGCTTGTGCGGCGCGGCTTTCTCCATCTGGTGGATGATGTGCGGCTCGGTTGCGACGATGATCGTCTGCGCGGGCGAGGACAGAGCGAAATCGAGGATCGCGCGCGTGCTTCCCACCTCGTCGGCATGATCGAGGATATAGGCCGGGCATTCGGGGTGCGCGGCGACCGGGGCGCCGGGGTAGCGCGCCTTGAGCTTGAGCAGCTCGGTCTCGCTGAACGCCTCGTGGACGATGCACGCGCCCGGCCACAGCAGCATGTCGCGTCCGGTCTTGCGGTTGAAATAAGCGCCGAGATTCTTGTCGGGCGCGAAGATGATCTTCTGGTCGATCGGCAGTTGCGACAGGATCTTCTCCGCCGAGGAGGATGTGCAGATGATGTCCGAATGCGCCTTCACCGCCGCCGAACAATTGATGTAGGTGATCGAGAGATGATCGGGGTGCGCGGCGCGGAAGCGCGCGAACTGCTCGGGCGGGCAGCTATCCTCTAAGCTGCACCCCGCCGCCATATCGGGCAGCACTACGATCTTTTCGGGGCTCAGGATCTTGGCGACCTCCGCCATGAAGCGCACGCCGCAGAAGGCGATCACGTCGGCTGGCGTGTCAGCCGCTTTTCGTGAGAGATCGAGGCTGTCGCCGACGAAATCGGCGAGATCCTGGATCGCGGGCTCCTGATAATAATGCGCGAGGATGACGGCGTTGCGCGCCTTGCGCAGGCGATCGATCTCGGCGTGGAGGTCGAGCCCGGCGAGGCTCTGGACGGGTGCGTTCATGCGCGTTGAGGTAGGGAGCGGAAGCGCCGTTGACCAGAGCGTCGTCGCCTCCCGGCCGTCATCGCGGGCGAAAGACGGGATCTCATGCGATACGCGCTCGGCCTATCGGCAAGACCCCAGCCTGCGCCGGAGTGACGCACCGGTCGGAACGACGACGCGCTTACTTGCCGCGCAGCGTGTTGAGCAGTGCCACACCGATCACGCCGGCGAGTGCCGCGGTCGCGAACGGGCGCGCCTTGGCGAAGCTCTTCGCCTGATCGACGATCGGGGCGTTGCCGTTGAGCAGGCCGCGCGCCTGATCGATCAGGCCACCGCCGGTGGCGGGCGTGGCCGTCGTGCTGGCGGGGGTCAGCGTGGAGGTGGGGAGATCGGCCATGTCATGTCCTTCGATGGGGGGTTGGGAGATCGATGCTTCGGACCTGGAACGATCGATCGCGCCGCTGGTGCCCTCGCCTCAGCGTTTTCCGTGACTTTCTTCCGGGAAAGCATCGACTTCCTTCCGCGGGCGGACATGTCTGACGTAACGGAGGAGACGCCACGTCATCGCTCGCGCCCGCTTACTCTTCCTTGCCTGGGATGGATCGACATTCAACCTTGAGAACAGACCCCAGCGCTTAGAGCCTCCTGTTGACGTTGAGCTTTCGTCACCCCGGCCTTGAGCCGGGGGTCCCGCTTCTTCCCAAGCGTTGGCAGGCAGCGGGACCCCGGCTCAAGGCCGGGGTGACGGTCGATTTTGGGCAACGTCCTCCCAAATCGTGAACGTCGATCGGCCCTAAAGGTCGTCGTCCTCGCTCGGCCCGGCCATCAGCGCTTCGGCGACATCCTCGGTCTTGCCGCGGATCGCCTGTTCGAGCTTGGCGCAGAGATCGGGATTTTCGCGGAGGTAGACTTTCGAATTTTCGCGGCCCTGGCCGATGCGGATGCTGTCGTAGCTGAACCAGGCGCCCGATTTCTCGACGATCCCCGCCTTGACGCCGAGATCGAGGATCTCGCCGACCTTGGAGATGCCCTCGCCATACATGATGTCGAACTCGACCTGCTTGAACGGCGGCGCGACCTTATTCTTGACGACCTTCACGCGCGTCGTGTTGCCGACGATATCGTCGCGATCCTTGATCTGGCCGGTGCGGCGGATGTCGAGGCG